>CAKMZG010000041.1:0-5540 GCA_929200335.1 uncultured Alphaproteobacteria bacterium
CGATAGGCTCGTGAACCTCCTGTTGAGCTGTTTCACCTTCTTGCTCAACACCACCAAGACCTGAACGAAGACGCTTTAATAGACCAAGTGGACCACGATCTTCAGCATCAGTCACTGGTGCAGCCTGCATTTCTGCTGGGAAATCATTAATTTCTGGACGCGGTGGTGTGATGTTTCCTTCAGCAGCTTGCGGCATGGTAGGCGCTTCAAGTGGCGCATCAAAATTTTGCGATGCAGCTTGATATTCATCTTCCATTTGTGGTGCAGCATAGGCTTCAATTTCAGGCTTAAAAGGCTGGATAGTAACATCAGGATCGTTTGACACTCCCAAAGCAAGGTTTTGCATGCTTGCTTCCATATCGCGCTCAAGGTTTGCAGCTAGATCAGCCTCTGTTACAACTGGGGTAACAGGAGCAGAACTAGCTTGCAACAAAGAACCTTCAGTTAAGCTCAAAGACGGTGTTTCTACAGACTTAGTCGCTTGACGAAGAGAGGCAGCTTGACGCAAACGCTCAGCAGCATCAGAAATATTGTCTTCCATGCGGCTAGTCATATTACCTGAATGATCGATACCCGTTGCAACAACAGATACGCGAATAATACCTTCAAGATTTTCATCGAATGTAGCGCCAGTGATGATGTTTGCATCTGGATCAACTTCTTCACGGATACGTGTTGCAGCTTCATCCACTTCAAATAAGGTCATATCACGACCACCAGTGATTGATATAAGCAATCCTTGTGCACCCTGCATTGAAACTTCATCAAGCAACGGATTAGCAATAGCAGCTTCAGCAGCATTCATGGCACGGCCTTCACCTGAAGCCTCACCTGTACCCATCATTGCTTTACCCATGTCACGCATAACAGAGCGAACATCAGCAAAATCAAGATTAATCAAACCTTCTTTGATCATTAAATCAGTAATGCAAGCAACACCAGAATAAAGCACTTGGTCAGCCATAGCAAAAGCATCAGCAAATGTGGTTTTTTCATTAGCAATGCGGAAAAGATTTTGATTAGGAATAACAATCAAAGTATCTACGTGTTTATGCAGCTCTTCAATGCCTTTATCAGCAGTACCCATGCGGCGTTGGCCTTCAAAATGAAAAGGCTTAGTTACAACACCAACGGTCAAAATACCGCGCTCACGGGCTACACGTGCAACAACAGGTGCAGCACCAGTACCAGTACCGCCGCCCATACCAGCGGTCACAAATACCATATGTGTATTGTTTAAGTGATCATTAATCTCATCAATGCATTCTTCAGCAGCAGTACGGCCAATTTCTGGTTGCGAGCCAGCACCCAAGCCTTCTGTCACCGCTTCACCCAATTGGATAACGCGATTGGCTTTAGATGAACCAAGTGCTTGCGCATCAGTATTTGCAACAACAAATTCAACACCTTCAAGACCAGCATTGATCATATTGTTAACAGCATTACCGCCTCCGCCACCAACGCCAAATACGGCAATACGTGGCTTAAGTTCTTTCACTTCTGGCGCTTTTAAATCTATAGACATAGTTCCCTCATTTCTTTCATTCAAGGATTGTGTTTGTGGGCTGGCAAAAGCGCCCGTTTGGTTTAGCCCTGTGGTCTCATCAGGACGATCATATTCACTCATATTAAAAACTCTCCTTTAGCCATTGACCGACGCGCGACAGCGCACCGCGTTGTTGCCACGACCAGCTCGATCCGTGGCTAAATTGCTCTACGCCTGCGACTTGTGGGTAAATCAACAGCCCAACGGCAGTTGAAAATGCAGGACCCTTTGCTGCTTCTGGAAGACCGGCGACCCCGAGAGGGCGACCAAGTCTAACTTGTTGAGTTAAGATACGGCGAGCAACCTCACCCATACCTGTTAACTGACTAGCGCCACCGGTTAAAACTATGCGCTTTCCAACAGCTGAAGCAAAACCAGAACGGTTTAACCGATCACGAATAAGCTCCAAAATTTCCTCCACACGCGGACGAACGATTTTCGTCAAATAGGCTTTTGAAATTTGCTGAGGCAATTCAGCACCATCATCACCAATTGGCGGAACACTTAATACATCACGATCATCCGTAGATGCAGATAGTGCAGAACCATGCAAAACCTTCAAACGCTCTGCATCATCAAGGCGCGTTGATAGACAGCGCGCAATATCCATAGTCACATGATTGCCACCAATCGCAATAGCATCACTATAAACAAAATGGCCGCCCAAGAAGATTGAAAGCGTTGTCGTTCCACCGCCCATATCAATACAAGCAGCCCCCATTTCACTCTCATCATCAACCAAAGCTGCAAGGCCAGATGCATAGGGCGTCACAACCAGATTTTCCAAAGCCAAATGAGAGCGATTAATACATAATTCCAAATTACGAAGTGGCGCGGTTTCAGCCTTCACCACATGCATATCAACGCTTAAATTTTCACCAATCATTCCGCGAGGATCACGAATACCGCGATTACCATCAAGGGCATAACCGATAGGAATGGAATGAAGCACTGAGCGCCCTTCCTCCACATTATGTTGCGAACCTGCGCGCAAAACTTTTTGAATGCTACGATCACTAACAGCAGAACCATCAAGTGCAGTTTCAGCAGAAAATGCTTCACTTGAAAGACGGCCAGCAGAAACATTAACAATCAAACTCTCAACTGTAAGGCCAGCCATGCGCTCCGCCTGATCCACTGCCATGCGGATAGATTGCTCAGCTTTATCTAAATCAATCACCACACCAGACTTAAGCCCCAAAGAGCGTTGATGACCGATACCCAGCACCTCAACATTATGAGTTCGACCAGATAACACACCACCACTTGAACGCGGATCAAGACGCGCAATCAAACAGCAAACTTTTGTTGTCCCAACATCTAAAACAGATACAATGCTTGAACGCCCACGCTCAGCAGAACTATTTAAAACCTTACCATTACCGCTACCAAAAATACTCATGCCTGACGTCCCGATTTCTTATATTCTTCTACGCGCTTTTTCAGCACTTCACGACGTTTTTCAGCCAAGTCTGCAGGCAAGCGCAACGCAATACGATCACGCACCCGACAATCAACAATCAACACATCACGAGACAACAAAGATGAGCGATGATCCAACAATGCGATCTCCGCCAATACCGTCTCAAAGTCACCTTCAGGTAATTGTATCAACATGCCGTTCTTTAAACGCACATCCCAACGACGCTTAGACACACGAATGAAAGAAGCAGCTTTATTGTAAACTTCTTTATGTTTTTTGATGCGCTGAACGAATTCATAAGCTCTCTCAGACGCATCCTCACCCACAACAAAAGGCAAGCCCGTCACAAAAGAACCTTGGTATTTATCAATCACCGAGCCATCACGCTCAATCACAACAACCTCACCATGACGCTGCCACAATGCAAAAGGTTGTTTTTCTTGAATAGAAACCTGAATAAAACCAGGATAGACCTTACGCAATTCAGCCCCCTCAACCCAAGGCAGATCAACCACATTTTTCTGCGCTTGCGCCAAATCCAATCCCAAAAGAGAATTATCATAACCAGCTGCTTGAATGGCATGAACAACAAGTTCCTTTGAAGTCTCAACCAAGCCATCAATCTTAATACGATCAACAGAAAGACCAACATTAGAACCCAACTCAGAAACCCAAACTTTAGATTGCCCACCAACAACTGCCGCATAAACAACAGTAGAACCCAACAAACTTAAAGCCAAAAGACTACCAACACCTTGAGGCAAAGGCTTAACCACATTAAAAAAGCGAACACCAAAGCGCTTAAGGCGACTCCAACAGCGCTCACTTAAAGACAATTGATCAACCCGTCCATTGACGGCATTTGGCAATCCAAATTTATTTGATCCAAAATCACTCATCTTAACTTTTCTAATCCAATTCACTTTTAACACTAATCAACGAAGACAACTTGCATCTTCAATCATCCAAACTAACAACTCTTCAAAACTCAAGCCTGCATGCGCCGCCAATTCAGGCAATAGCGATGTAGGCGTCATGCCTGGCTGGGTATTCAACTCCAACCAAATCAACTCGTCTCTTTCTTCGTCATAACGAAAATCAGAACGCGTAGCACCACGACAGCCAAGAGCCTCGTGCGCTTTTAACGACATATTAATTATAATTTGGTAAATATTTGGTTTAATTTCTGCTGGACAGACGTGTTTTGACCCTCCATCAGCATATTTTGCCTCATAATCGTAAAATTTTGAGCTATTTGCGATAATTTCAGTCACTCCAAAGCTCTCAGCGCCAGATTCCGTTACACGAACACCGCAAGTCAACTCACGACCCGCCACATAACGCTCCACCATAACCTCATCACCATAGCGCCAATCATCAGACAGCACTTGCATTTTAGCATTTTCATTACCATCCAAAACAATCACAACACCAAAAGAAGACCCTTCACGCACAGGCTTAATCACGTAGGGCGGTTTAATTACAGCTTGTTCAACAGCCTCAAACCGCGAACAAACGATAGATTCCGCCACCGCAACACCATGATTTTTAACAATCATCTTGGAACGCTCTTTATCCATTGCCAAGCTAGAAGCCATCACCCCAGAATGCGTATAAGGAATATTAAGATATTCAAGAACACCTTGAACCATACCATCCTCACCGAAAGGACCATGAAGCGCATTAAACGCAACATCAGGAGAAAGCGCAGCCAATTCAGCACTTAAATTACGATCAACATCAATACGGGAAACTTTATAACCAGCACTTTCAAGCGCGCCTGCACAAGCCCCACCGGAGCTTAAACTCACCGGACGCTCAGACGACCAACCACCCATCAAGACAGCAACATGCTTGCTCATTCTCTTCCCCTTCTTGGCCTGCCGCCATAATAGCAGACCGCGATTCAACTAATGTCCTATAACTAGAATCAGAAAGCCGAATCGCTGGCAAGAGAAAAGCAAAAAGCGCCGTTAACCTTTATTGAATCAAACTATAAGCTAGCAGATTCAAAAGATTGAAAAGACTCAATTATTTGGAGAAGGGAGTAATTTCTTGATTTTTTAAAAATTTTCCAAGGCGCTTGATTTCCCAATTTAAAACAACGCCAGAATGAGCAAATACTTTTTCGCGCACCGTTTCACCGAGCAGCTCTAAATCATGGGCTGTCGCATCACCAAGGTTTATCATGAAGTTGCAATGCATCTTTGACATTTGCGCCCCACCTATGGTGAAACCACGAAGCCCCGCCCCGTCAACAAGCTTCCATGAGGAATGTCCTTCAGGATTTTTAAAGGTTGAACCGCCCGTTTTTTCACGGATAGGCTGAACGGTTTCGCGGTGATGTTGCACCGCATCCATAGCCTCTTGAATAGCCGACTTATCTTCAGGCTCACCTTGAAAAATAGCATGGGTAAAAATCAAATTTTTTGCCGCTTTTGAAGAGCGATAACTATACCCCATATCTGCATGGGATAACACATGACGCTCACCATCTCGATCAATGGCATGAACCTCAATAACTCGATCAGTAGTCTCAGTGCCATTAGCGCCAGCATTCATACGAAGCGC
>CAKMZG010000041.1:5559-11308 GCA_929200335.1 uncultured Alphaproteobacteria bacterium
AATGCTACCAGGAATACCGTGGTAAAAGGCAAAGCCGCCAAGCCCAGCATCAAGCGCCACAGCTGCAACTTTTTTATCAGACGCAGAAGCCCCAGCATAAATACAACCACCTTCAATTGCCTTAACCTCACCAAAGCCACGAGCAGAAAGGCGAATAACAACGCCCTCAATACCACCATCGCGCACCAAGAGATTGGAACCAATGCCAACAATGGTGACGGGAACCTCTTTAGGCAATAATTTCAAAAACAGCGCTAGATCATCAGCATCCGCAGGCTGGAAGAAGAGTTCAGCAGCGCCGCCAACACGAAACCATGTCACCTTACTCATATCGCCATTAGGCGTAAGACGACCACGAATATCACCTACCTTATCACCCATTTGATCTAAAATGGCCTGACCTTTATTCACATCAATTGACATTTACGCCTCACCATTTAATTCTTGAGGTAGTGCATGCGCCCAATGGGTCACATTACCCGCACCTAAAAACATAACCAGATCACCAGGCTCTGCAATCTCTTTAATGCGCGCGGCCAAGGCCTCTGGCCCCTCAATAAATTCAGCCCCCTTGTGACCACCTGATTTCAAACGCTCCACCATAGTTTTGGAATTAATTCCTTCTATGGGCGCTTCACCAGCTGCATATACAGGCGCCACCAAAACGCGATCTGCATTATTAAAACAAGCGCAAAAATCATCAAAAAGATCGTGTAGGCGGCTATAGCGGTGCGGTTGCTTAATAGCAATAACCTTACTCTTTGTTGCAGATCGAGCCGCTTCAAGTGCCGCTTTTATCTCAATAGGATGGTGTGCATAATCATCATAAATCTCAACACCATTCCAAGAGCCAACATGGGTAAAGCGGCGATTAACACCAGAGAATTGCAACAGGCCTTTACGGATATCATCGCTTGAAATGCCAAGTTTATGGGCAACAGCAATTGCAGCCGTTGCATTGGATACATTATGAAGTCCTGGCATAGGTAAAACAAGATCTTTCATCTCGGTCACCTCGTTGCTGCGCTGATCTGTTATCACCACATCAAAAGTGCTTTTTGACCCAGAGAATACAACATTATCAAAACGCACATCAGCTTGCGGATTATTGCCATAAGTGACAACACGACGGTCTACAATTTTAGCAACCAGCGCCTGCACCTCAGGGTGATCAAGGCAACAAACGCCAAAACCATAAAAGGGTACATTTTCAACAAATTGCAAAAATGCAGCACGCGCAACATCAAAGGTACCATAATGATCAAGATGTTCAGGATCGATATTGGTAATAATTGCAACGGCGGCTGGTAATTTTAAAAATGTACCATCGCTTTCATCTGCCTCAACCACCATCCAAGCGCCATCACCCATGCGGGCATTGGTTCCAAGCGCATTTAAGATACCGCCATTGATAATTGTGGGATCAAGGTTTCCTGCTTCTAAAAGCGCACCAACCATAGAGGTTGTTGTGGTTTTACCATGGGTGCCACCAACGGCAATCGATTGCTTAAAGCGCATTAATTCTGCCAACATCTCTGCACGGCGCACTATAGGCAAATTACGCTCCCGAGCCTCTACGCGCTCAGGATTATCCGCTTTAATGGCGCTGGATGCCACAACAACGGACACCCCTTCAAGATTTTCAGCACGGTGGCCGATATGTACCTCGATACCCTTTTTGCGCAAACGCTCCACATTAGCGCTATCCGCCATATCAGAGCCTTGCACCTGATAACCGAGATTATGCAAAACTTCAGCGATACCGCTCATTCCTATGCCACCAATGCCTACAAAATGCACCAGACCGATATCATCATCCATTCTCATTTTTCTGCCCTATCTATTCTTAACTATTGGCTTCAATCAAATCAGCAAATTTCGCTGCTGCATCTAAAATTCCACATTGTTTGGCACATGCGGCCACATCTGCAAGGTTTTTGCCATTTTCTAGCACCTCCGACAACAGGAAGTATAATCTGTCCACATTGAGATCATTTTGCTGAACGGTAATAGCCCCACCACTGTCTACCAGAAATTCTGCATTTGCAGCTTGATCATGATCAAGGGCAAAAGGATATGGCACCAAAAGTGAAGCTCGCCCAATGGCTGATAATTCTGACACCGTTGAAGCGCCAGCGCGTGAAATCACAAAGTGCGACTTCGCAATACGCATTGGCATATCAGAAAAGAAAGGGGCTATTTCGGCATTTATCCCAAGACCAACATAGGCTTGACGCAACTCCGCCTCATCCTCTACTCGTGATTGCTGGGTTATGACCAATCGAGACCGTTGTGCATCTGATAATTTAGAAATAGCTTGAGGCAGTTGCTGAGAGAAAAATTGAGCGCCCTGGCTGCCACCAAAAACAAGTAAATTAAATGCACCATTCTCTTGTGGGGCAACAAATGGCATTTCGGCAGCCCTTAACACTTCAGGGCGAACGGGATTACCGATCACCTGCGCTTTTTGTGCTTGGGCGCCACTCAAACCCTTAAGTGGAAAGCCTGAACAAATGCCGAGCACGCGATCAGCCAGTACTTTATTAGCGCGCCCCATGACACCATTCTGCTCATGAATGAAAGCTGGAATGCCCATGCTCTTAGCAGCATACATAGGCGGCAAGGTTGGATATCCACCAAAACCAATCATCACATCAGGCGACAAAACCTTCATCATAGATTTGGCTTGACGGTAGCCTTTATAAAGCGTCATTACAGCTTTTAAAATTTTGATTGGGTTTTTACCGCTAATGGTCGCTGCTGGTACAACATGGATTTTCTCTGCTGGAAAATCTTGAGTAAAACGTTGCGCCCGCTCATCGGTTGCCAAATGCACACGCCAGCCGCGTTTGATTAATTCATGAGCAAGCGATTGCGCAGGAAACAAATGACCGCCTGTACCGCCTGCACATAGAATTGCCAATTTACCCATAGGTTTTTCCCAACGTTTATTAATATTTAAGAAACAGCCTGTGAGGCTACTCCGTTTGGCTTAATCGTAACTCGATTTTGACGCAAGCGCTCAGGGCGTGATCGCGACAATGCCAAAATAAAGCCCATGGTGATTGCCACGGAGATTAAAGACGACCCCCCATAGGAGATCATTGGCAGTGTCATACCCTTTGGTGGGATAAGGCTCAAGGTCACCGCCATATTAATGCTGGCTTGTAAGCCAATTAATAACGATAGGCCAGTTAATGCCAAGCTCACAAAGGTGTTTTTCTCACGCGATGCTGCAAATAACCCACGCAATACAATAAAGGCAAAAATTGCAACCAGAATGAGGCAAATCACAATACCATATTCTTCTGCTAATACCGAGAAGATGAAATCCGTGTGGCTATCAGGCAAATGACGTTTCACCACACCCTCACCAGGGCCTTGCCCTAACCAACCGCCATTTAAGATAGCATCCAATGATTTTTCTGCCTGAAAATTTTCACCCTCGCCTGAAATGAAGCGATCAATCCGTGCTGTCACATGATGGAGTGTTAGATAGGCCGTACCAAGACCAGCAATAGCAAAACCAGCAAAGCCAATAATCCAAATCCAAGGCATACCAGCCACAAAGAACATCGCTCCCCAGACAACCGAGATCAATAAAGTTTGACCAAAATCAGGTTGCAATACCAAAAGCGCAATACATATCAACAAAAGCCCAATGGCTAAGAGATTACCTGGCACTTGTTGATCTCTAATTTTTTCTGAAAAAAGCCAAGCCGTGATCACAACAAAAGCTGGCTTTAAGAGTTCTGAGGCTTGAATGGATATGCCAAACAATCTAATCCAGCGAGTAGCGCCCTTGGCATTAGAGCCTAAAAATATAGTCGCCACCACCATAATTAATGAAATACCCAATAGCACCAAAGCAACACGACGCACTTGGCGCGTATCTAAAAATGAAATACCAAGCAGCACAAGCGCTGCAACGGAGGCAAACATCAAATGACGCTTAACAAAGAAAAAGCTATCAAGCCCTAATTTTTCAGCAATCACTGGACTACCAGCAAGCGAAAACAATACACCACAAACCAGCATCACAAGGGTTGTAACCAGCAAGACTTTGTCCACTGTCCACCACCATTGGCCAAATTTACTGCGGTCTGCACGGGTTATCATTCTTCATATCCTTACTTAGCCAGTACATTAGAGCTTGATGCGTTTATATGAATTAAAAACGCCGCTCTAGGTTCTTTCTTTTATTTGCGCGAATAGTTCTCATTAAAGTGAAACCACTTAAATGCTACACGCGCTAATATCAGGCAACTTCATTACTTCCGTTTTAAAAGCATCTCCACGCACTTCAAAATTCGGAAATTGATCAAAGCTTGCGCAGGCTGGCGAAAATAAAATCACAGCATTCTCAAGGCCATTTACCAATCCATCTAAAGCATCACGGGTAGCATTTTTCACAGCCTGATCAAGGGTAGCGGAAATCTCATAATCTATCGCCTCATCTCCAGAACTTAGCGTGACAGAAAATTGCGGCGCTGCCTCTCCTATTAAATAAGCTTTGTTAATTTTATGGAAATATTGGCATAATTTTTCAATGCCGTCTGATTTGGGTAAACCACCTGCAATCCAATAAATATTATCATAACTTGATAGCGCTTGGGCAGCCGCATCAGCATTTGTAGCTTTGGAATCATTCACAAATAATAGCTCACCTAAAGCTGCCACCTGCTCCATGCGATGCACCAAGCCACCAAAGCTTGAAAAGCCCGCTTGAATTTCACTCTCATCTAAACCAATACCACGACAAGCCGCATAGGCTGCACTTGCATTTTGCCCATTATGGCGACCACGCAGCGCACCAATACCTTTAATGCTGGCAGCTTTTTTACCGCCAGCTATAATCTCTTCAGCGCTATTATAATGCACATCCGAGATACTGCTGGTATTGTTTGAAATCTTGACGATCTTATTTTCACCGCCCATTAATTTTTCTGCAATAGCTAGGCAATACTCGTCATCAACACCAATGATGCCTAAATTTGATTGGGCTACCAAGCGTGATTTAATCTCTGCATAATTTGCCATCTCGCCATGGCGATCCAAGTGATCGGGCGCTAGGTTCAACAAAATACCAATTTCTGGTGCAAAGCTTGGGGCGAGATCAATCTGGTAAGAAGAGCATTCGATCACATAAACTGTATCTTGTTCAAATGGATTGAGCGAAAGTGCAGCAGTCCCAATATTACCGCCCATCTCTATTTTACGATGAGAATGAGCAATTATATGCGAGATTAAAGCAGTGGTTGTAGATTTTCCATTGGTGCCTGTAATAGCAACGATAGGCGCGAACTCTTCATCAAGCACAGGCAAATGCTTACGCAGGTAATTGCGCTCTCTGATGAAAATTTCCAAATCACCAATAATTTCGATCCCAGCTTTATGAGCAAGCTCCACAGACCAATGAGGCTGAGGGTGGGTTAAAGGCACACCAGGTGCCAGCACCAAGGCTTGTAATTTAGTAAAATCCACATCATGGAAATCTTGGGTCGGAATTGATTGCGCCTCTGCGTTTTCAACGCTTTTTGGATTATCATCCCATGCAATGACATCCGCACCACCTTCAACAAGCGATTGAGCGGTTGCCAAACCAGAGCCACCTAATCCAAAAACAGCAACCTTCTGCCCTTTAAAACTACTGGCTACAATCATAATCGTCTACCGTAGTTTCAAGGTTGCAAGGCCAAGCAAAGCCAAGCCAACTGCGATAATCCAAAAGCGCACCACAACCTGACTT
>CAKMZG010000041.1:11326-16153 GCA_929200335.1 uncultured Alphaproteobacteria bacterium
AACGGATACAGCTTCTAGTACGAACAAACCGCCAATGATACCAAGAACGATCTCATGTTTTACAGCAACAGCAATCGCCCCCAACATGCCACCAAGCGCTAAGGATCCTGTATCACCCATAAAGATAGCAGCTGGCGGAGCATTAAACCATAAAAAGCCAAGACCAGCACCAATAACCGCGCCACAAATGATGGCTAATTCACCCGTGCCAGCCACGTAATTTAATTGCAAATAACTGGAGAAAATCACATTGCCCACCACATAAGCAATAATACCAAAAGAACCCGCAGCAATCATCACTGGCACGATGGCAAGGCCATCAAGCCCATCGGTTAAATTCACTGAATTACCAGCCCCAACCATAACAAAAGCACCAAAGAGGATGAAGAACAGCCCAAGATCAGGCAAAAACTCTTTAAAGAATGGAAAGGCTAAACTGGTTGAAAGTCCTGGCTTGCCTGCTTTAACAAAGACATAACAAGCAATGGCAGCAATAAGAAACTCTAGAGTTAGGCGCGCTTTGCCAGAAAAGCCACCCGCAGTTGCTTTACTCACCTTTAGATAGTCATCATAAAAGCCAATGGCGCCAAAACCTAGAGTAACAAATAAAACCATCCAAATGTAAACGCTATGCAAATTTGCCCATAGCAGTGATGAAACCACAACCCCCAACAGGATCATTAAACCACCCATGGTTGGCGTACCTGCTTTTTTAAAATGGGTTTGAGGACCATCCGCTCGAATTGGCTGGCCTTTACCTTGCTTAAGACGCAGACTCGAAATGATTTTTGGACCAAATAAGAATACAATCAAGGCCGCCGTCATCATTGCGCCGCCTGTGCGAAATGTAATATAGCGAAACACATTAAACAGAGCAAAATCACCCCCAAGTTCGCTTAAATAATAAAACATTTCTACTCCTTAATTTTTATTGCCGTAGTCAGCCCTTAAGCTTTCTACAAGATATGCGAATTTCAGACTGTTAGATGCCTTAACCATCATGACATCCCCATCAGATACATTCTTAACGATATTGGTTAAAATTTCATCAACCGATGCAGCCCACTGTCCCTGTTTTGATGGGGAAAGCACACTATAAAGCGCCTTCATCTCATCCCCAACAAGGTGAACAAGATCAACACGAGCAGTTTCTAAAGGCTCTAAAAGTGCTTCATGGTGTAATTGTGATTGCTCTCCAAGCTCTAACATATCACCAAGAATAGCAATTCGACGCCCCATACCATTTGGCTCACAAGTTGCCAAATTAGAGATGGCTGCACGCATACTAGCAGGATTAGCATTATAACTCTCATCAATCAGCAGCACCTTATGCCCATTGATGTTTAAATGATGACGTTGACCTCTGCCTTTTTCAGGCTCAAGCTCTGCAAAACGAAGTGCAGCAGGGGTTAAATCTAAACCTAAAGCCTCAACGACCAATAAAGCAGCCATAGAGTTCATGGCAATATGCTCGCCAGGCATGCCAATTTTAACAGCAATCGGTTCATCACTCAATTTGCCACTAATACAAGCACCAACCTCATTAGCCACATATTTTTCAAGATAAGCATTGGCATTTCCATCCCTGCCAAATGAGCGGATGGTTTTAATACCATTGCTCTCAGCTTGATTTCTTAAAAATTCAAACTGAGCATCATCACGGTTTAAAATGGCCGTGGCATTTTCAGCCACGCCAGTTAATATTTCTGCTTTAGCTTTCGCGATATCCCGCAAATCTTTAAAAGCACCCAGATGAGCCGCTGCCACATTGGTTATTACCGCAACATCTGGCTGCACCATATCAACCAAGGGCGTGATCTCACCATGGTGGTTCATGCCGATTTCAAACACACCAAAATCACAATCTTGTGGCAATCGCGCTAAGGTTAGCGGCACACCCCAATGGTTGTTAAAAGATGCAGGTGATGCATGAACTGTACCAAATCCACTTAAAACATGGCGCATCATTTCTTTTGTTGTTGTTTTGCCCACACTGCCCGTGATGGCTACAAGTTTTGCGCTTGTTCTACTTCGCGCCGCGCGCGCAAGATCTTCTAGCGCATTTAATGTATCCTCCACCACAAGAAGTGGCAGGGTACAATCTTTAAGATCATCCAGCTTTGCCTCTTCAACAATTGCAACGCCAGCACCAGCTTTTTCAGCCGCTATAACAAAACGGTGGCCATCCATTGCAACGCCAGAAATGGCAAAAAATGCATCGCCCGCATTGAGGCTGCGACTGTCAATGGAAATATCATTGATGCTTTCAGGCGGATGTTCACCTTGATAAACCAGCTCTGCATCCATGGCATGCGCCATATCTTCAATTGCCCATAATGCCATTTGTTTAGCCTCTAATTTTCTTGAATTCCAAGGGCATCACGCAAAACGGCATGATCTGAAAATGGCAAAATTTTATCGCCAACGATTTGCCCTTCTTCATGTCCCTTACCAATCACTACGATACAATCGCCCGTATTTAGCATGTTCACACCATGCAAAATGGCCTCACGGCGATCGCCTATTTCTTCCGCTTCTGGTACAGCCTGCAAAATTTCACGGCGCACAGAACCTGCATCTTCTGTTCTAGGATTATCATCAGTTACGATCACATGATCTGCCAACCGGCTGGCTATTTCGCCCATAATCGGGCGCTTACCTGGATCTCGATCTCCACCACATCCAAAAACAACAATCAACCGACCTGTGGTAAAGGGGCGAAGCGCTTCCAAGACATTTTCCATTGCCTCTGGCTTATGCGCATAATCCACATAGGCTGGCGCGCCACATGAGGCTTTGCCAATAAGTTCCAAACGGCCAGATGCACCGCTTAAATGCTCCAATGCATTAATCGCCACACCAGCTTCCACACCTGAGACAATTGCAAGGCCTGCGGCGACTAAACCATTAAACAATTGAAAATCTCCAGCCAGTGGAAATTTAATCAAATGAAGCTCACCATCTATTTCTAATTCAGCAACTTGTCCAAATTGCCCCTGCTCTGTGCGTTTGATTTTGATATAGTCGCCATTTCTGCCCACAGTTAAAACTTTAAGTCCTTGAGTTTTGGCGCGTCTAATAACCTCATCAGAAAAAACATCATCGGCAAATATAATTGCTGGCTGATCAGCCTTCAATAAATCTTCAAACAGGCGCATTTTAGCATTGAGATAATCTTCAACAGTGGGGTGATAATCCAAATGATCACGGCCAAGGTTAGTAAAGCCACCAGCACAAAGCTCAACCCCATCTAAGCGATATTGATCTAACCCGTGAGAAGAGGCTTCCATGGCCGTATGACTAACTTTATCCTCAGCCAGTTCTTTTAAGACCTGTTGAAGCGCGATAGGATCAGGGGTGGTTAAAGTACCGTAATCAGCACGATTAGGTGCAAATACGCCAGTAGTCCCGATATTAGCCGCGCGTAGACCTGCATATTCCCATATTTGGCGTACAAAAGTTGCCACCGATGTTTTGCCGGCCGTACCTGTTACCGCCACGATTTTCTCTGGCTGCGTGCGATAAAATTTAGCAGCCAGTTTAGCCAACCAAAACCTAGGTTCTGCAACTTCAATAACGGGAATAGACAAGCCCGATGCGTCAACGCCTTGGTGGGTTAAAATGGCACAAGCGCCCGCATCTTGCGCCTGTTTAGCAAAGGCCATGCCATCTACTTTTACACCAGCAAGACCAAAAAACAGATCGCCCTTTTGAATTTTACGCGTATCACAGCAAAGACCTTGAATATCAAGGGCTGAGACTTCATTGAGCATGACCTCATCCAATTGGGATGTTAGGTTTTCTGGTATAAGGTTTTCAAACTTCATTGAGTTAGAGCCTTTCAAATGCAGCGATTCTTGATCAGATGGCCAAAATTTAAGCGCTTATAACCTTTAGTGAGGTTCAGCTCAATATGAAGCCTTGAGCAATTGCTTATCTCCACCAAATTTTGGTGTAACACCCAGCATAGGTGCGCTAAATTTGATCACCTCACCTACCATTCGACCTGCATTCCATGCAGCAGTTGCATAGCGCTCACCTTCTAATGGTTTTGGTTCATCCACACAAACCAACACGATATAGCGCGGATTATCTACTGGAAATGTGGCAAGAAAAGAGTTGTAGCGCTTATTTTTGTTATAGCGGCCATTTTCTACTTTTTCTGCTGTTCCAGTTTTACCACCAACTCGATAACCCAAAACTGAAGCCTTACGGCCAGATCCCTCAAGCGAATTTTTACGCATCAAGTAACGCATTGCCTTACTGGTTTGACGAGAGACTACTTGTTTTGCCACTATATCTGCCTCAGTTTTATTACGCGGAAACAGGGTTGGTGGAATAAGCTTCCCACCGTTAACCAGCGCTGCTGCTGCAACCGCAGTCTGCAAAGGCGTAGTTGTAATACCATGACCAAAGGCAATGGTATAAGAGTTTACAAGTTTCCATTTTTTCGGCGACTGCGGGCGGGCAATCTCCGGCAGCTCCAATTGCATTTTAGTGCTTAGGCCTAAGCGTTTTAAGAATGCTTTGTGGTTTTCAATACCCACAAGACCAGCCATTTTAGCAGAAGCAATATTAGAAGAGTAGATAAAGGATTCTGGCACACTCAACCAACGGCGCTTGGCGTGAAAATCGCCAATTTTTCCGCCACCAATACGAATAGGATTACGTGCATCCAGCTTCGTAGATAGATTAACCTTGCCGCTGTCCAAAGCCATGGCAATGGTAAAGGCTTTAAAAACCGAACCCATTTCATATGCGCCAGCAGTCATGCGGTTAAGACGTTTTTTCTCCAAGGCATTTTTAGGGCTATTTGGATCATAGTCA
>CAKMZG010000042.1:0-264 GCA_929200335.1 uncultured Alphaproteobacteria bacterium
TATGAGCTGGCAAACGTTTATAGCTGTTAATGTCACCGATCTTAATAGTATCCTCTGCATAGGATATTGTAGCAACTGACAAAGCAAGAGCGGATAGCACGCCTGTCATCATTAAAGATTTAAAATTCATTTTATCCTCCGTAAATATACTTGTTTAATCAAATTAATCTGAACGCTCAGAATTGATCATTTCCTGAACGCGTTTTCTAAACATATTAGACCCTTTATCAATGGCAATTTTTACTTTGCGGCGATCGCCATAGA
>CAKMZG010000042.1:274-16002 GCA_929200335.1 uncultured Alphaproteobacteria bacterium
GACCTTCTCTTTTTTCTCAACCGCTTCAAGAACTTCTTTATCTTCTGCGAATGCTATTTTAAACATCTCACACATTTTATCACCGGCCTCTTCATCATCCAAAGCCGTATTGCGCAAATGCATCCACCAATCAATGGTCGTATTTTCATCGATAGGCGTCATAAAGTGTAACGCAAATACCCGAACCCCATCATTACGATTTTCAGGTTGCAGGTTTTGTTCAACATCAGCACTGCCAAAATCAATAACCGCTACATTTGGGGTATGCAGATAATAATAGTGCCAACGATCCACATTGCCTGAAAAGCCACCAAAATTTTGAAAAAAACCAATTGGCGGCGCATCTCTTATCCAGCGCGAGGTTATAATCACATCACCTTCTTGCGACATATCAACGGGAATATCTTCACTGGCCGCATTACCCAATGTTGTGGGATGCACAAAGGATACATGAGCAGGGTCACAAAGATTATCAGCAACATTCATAAAGTTTGCTTCAAGATATAACCCTTCACCTTGGTGGGCTGCCCAATTGGGATCTGTAAATTGTGGAAGATCAAACAGTTTTGATTTGTCCTCCAACTCAGGATCCCCCATCCAAATCCAAACAACATGATGGCGCTCTTGTATGGGATAGGTGCGCACACGAATGCTCGACGGAATATGATCTTGCCCAGGAATACGAATACAGCCACCATCACAACCAAAGGTTAAACCATGATATCCACATTGAATAGCATCGCCAATTTTTTTACCCTTTGAAAGCGGCATAAATTTATGCGGGCAAAGATCTTCCATTGCTACTACATTTCCATCACTGGTGCGATATAAAATAATGTCCATACCCATGACACGGCGTTCAACAATTTCGTCTGCAAAATGCGAAGACCACCCCACCACATACCAACAATTTTTTACATATTCCATTTGCAATTCCTCCAATAATTTTTTGCGCTAAATTTTAACGCAAACCATCTTCGCCTTTAGCATCTTTAGCTTCTAATCCACCAACTCTTGGCAAGGGACGACCGCTATCAGTCACAGCAATGGCAACCATGATTTCATTCGCACGTGGCGCATCATTAATTCGTACTTCCATACCATCGAAATGAGAACGCACATAGGCCGCATCTTTATGCCCCAATGGTATGTCTAAAGGATGTCCCATTGAACCACGCTTCTTTGATGATGGAACCAAAGCTGCACCTTTTTCAACCGCCTTACGAAGGGGCGCGCCCATGCGAGGATGCAGCAGCGCAGCCGCATGTTCTAATTCACCATTTTCACCAACCAAAGCAGCCTTACCATAGCCCTCAGCCTGACTGGGTTCTATGCCTAGTGCTGCAACGCATTTTTCACCCAAAAGGCCACCAAGCTTTTCACCTATTTCCATCAAAACTTCTAAATCATCTTGATACATCCCTGCAAATGGATTCTCAATAACGGCGATGGATGCGGCTCGGCGAACCGGTGGGTTAATCGTTTTACCAGCTTCAACATGAGTGTCTTCAACCGTTGTAACAATCTTTCTAATTTTTAAATTACTCATCGCAATCCATCCTCACCTTTTATATCTTTAGCATCCAAACCACCAGCACGATTATGAATACGTGAGCCAGTCGTCATAATTAAGGCAACCAACATTTCATTAGCTCTTGGCGCATCATTTATACCCACTTCCATACTGTCAAAATGTGAGCGAACATAAGAGGCATTTGCATGGGTTATCGGAATATCCAAACGCCCACCAATGCCAGCTACTTTTTTTGAAGATGGCACAATCGCATTTGAACTTGGCATTAATTCTCGCATAGAATACCCACCCGGCGCATGCCATAATGCACCATGTTCTAACTCACCATTTTCGCCAACTATAACACCCTTGCCATAGCCTTCAATTTTTGAAGCATCATCACCCAAAGCTTTAATTAGATCTTTCGCCATTTGAAGCCCAAGTGGCTTTAAATCCTCCATGAACGGTTGAATGTCTTCAACATATTTTCCCGCATATGGATTTTCGATAACTGCAAGCACTGCACCACGCAGTAAGGGCGTTTTGGAAACAGGACCACCTTCATGAAATATCTCTTCAATAACGATCGCTTTTTTTCTTAAATTTACCTCAGGCATATTGTCTTTCTCGTTCTATATTATGATGAATTATGGATCTATTTTTATTGGCGCTGCCAATGGTTAAGAATTGATTTTGCAACATAATAAATGCACCATCAATCAAACCTTCTCTCTCTAGCACGGCAGCATATTTTTGCCCCTTAGCTAAAGCCATTTTTATTTCATTATCGCATAAGGGGTGAACCTCAACAGTAACCTGCCTATCTCCTAAATCAATATCAGGAGAAAGTTCATTGGCCGCCATGCGTTTTACTTTTTCACTTTGTGGTAAATCAACCGCATTAGCAATTAATGTTGCGGCTGCATCTGCTAAGCCAGCATTTTTTGCAAGCACGGTTACGCTATCGGCAATCCCTAGGGAATATGATCGCCCCAGGCAGCCACTAGTTGCAATGCCTGCAATTTCATCCTCATGATGAATTTCAATTGTCGCCAATGCTTCACCGCTTAAGTTGCATATGGCAGTTTTATATTTTTCAGTAACATTTAGATAAAATGCAATGTCACCACCATTATTAACCGACACGCGTTTTAGAGAGCGCCCTTCACATGAACAAGCTAAGATATAATCTGCAACGCAACCCGCAACAGCAGCCATGGGCGTGATAAAATCAGTGGGAAACTGAGAGACTACCCGCAACATGTTGCGCGCAATCTCATTTTCAAAAATGTAGTTTAAAGCTTGCAATTCTGAAAATGGTTTACGCAAATCAGGTAAAATTTTTGAAAGGTCTAATAGCACAGTTTCAAAAGCTAGAATGGCTTGCTGTTTAGCCAAAGTTATTTCATACGCCTCGCCATCCATTGCAATGATCAAATCAATTGGGCCATGGTTAAGATGCAATCGCCCATCATCCATCTTTGTGATTTGAGGCGTCATTTGCATGGTCTATCCCTCATCCTTATTCGTGGCCAATGCGCCACTTGCCCAAGCATAATTTTTGCGCTGCATTGGCCAATCCATTAGATTGTCTGATTTTTCTTGGCGCTGATCCTTTAAGATGTGATCATTCTGCTTACCCGTTTTGCCTTGTAATGCCTCATCTAATGAAACCACATGCCCCATATGCCCACCCAATGCCTCGTAATCCTCTCGTCGCATGGTAAATTCAATTGGCGCTACAAGTGCAGGTGTTGGCACATAGCCAAACGCATTCTTTGGCATCTGTACCACATCAGACATTATCGTAATACCACCGCCTGGCCAAACATATGCAGGCGCACCGCCACAGGTAATATGGGTAAGTGCAGATTTTACAGAACGCGTTAAGCGAACGGGATTTTCTGTAACTCCAGCACGCAGCGAACCACCAGCCCCACCCATGAATAAAACACTGCACATGGCAGGTTCGCAATTTTCTTCAATGCGCTCAACACTGGGAATAAGGCGCTCAGGCATAGGCTGTTTAACAGGCTTTAAATCTTCATCTAATTCATAATAAGCGAATTGCTCACCCGTTGTGGAAACCATCAAAAGTGATTGCCCAGCTTTGGCAATTTTTGGATTAAAATCACCAAGAATTTTTAACGGATCATCGAGATTTGTACCACCCCATCCCATACCAGGCTCGGCAACTTTAAAATAACGTCCAGGCGTTGAACGCCGCCCAAGAATTTTTATACCACTGGCTGGCCAATCTAATACCTTACCCGCTTGATGTTCTGATATAACGCCCGTGATATGATCGTCCACCACAACAACTTCATCCACCAAGCCTTGCCATTGAGAGGCAAACATACCCACAGTAGCAGAACCACACCCAACCCGCATTCGCGCTTCTTCTACACCATTAATAATAGGAGCTTTACCAGCCTCAACGGTGATCTCCACCCCCTCATCAATATTCATTGTCACCGCTTCACCATTACAAAGTGCCAGCAAGGATGAACAGGTTATGCGACCTTCTTTTTTCTCACCCCCTGTCAAATGATGTACACCACCAAGGGACAGCATTTGAGAGCCATATTCGCCCGTAGTCACATGGCCAATAGGCTCGCCATTAACCCGCACCAAATTACGCTCAGGCCCCAAATGGCGATCAGTATCTACTTTAATTTTAGCGCCGCAATAAGAGAAAATCCCCTCAGTTACAACGGTTATCATATCAATATTATCTATTTTTGAAGCAACAATAAAAGGTGCTGGCTTATAATCAGGATAGGTTGTACCAGCACCAATGGCGGTGACGAATTTATCATCAGTGGTTACGATTGCCCCGTTCCATTGAATAGCTTTAGCAGAACTGCCATTATCAATGAACTCGACAACCTCTTCTCCACGCTCTATCTGCGCTTCCAGCACCACATGGGTTTCCATGCGCACCAATTGACCACCCTCATTTGAATAGCGATCGCAAGCGCCCGTTCGACCATCCGCGATATAGCACATCACGGGACAAGCATCACAGCGTATTTTTTCTGGTTTATTTTTTTCAGATGTTTGACCTGCCATCTCATCCCTCATTCAAAACTATCATATGTATACAAACAGTTTTTTCCTCTTTAGTCAATTACTCTACACCAAAGATTTTTCATTTATATTTTCTTTGTTAATTTTTTAGAGCGTTTTATTGCGGCCAATACTTTATCCGGCGTTGCAGGTAAATCATAAACCTGAGCACCACAGGCTTTATAAATTGCATTTAAAATTGCGGGAGCAGTTGGAATTAAAACATGCTCACCCAAGCCTTTTGCCCCGTAAGGTCCATGGGGGTCTGCTACCTCAACTAAATGATGTTTAAACTCTGGCATATCCCCCATAGTCGGAATAAGATAGTCATGCAGATTTTCAGTTCGCCCAGGTAGAAACTCTTCCATTAAGGCAAGGCCAATGCCTTGAGCGGAGCCGCCTTCTATTTGCCCTTCCACCAGCAAAGGATTAATAGCTTTGCCTACATCATGGGCAGTTGTAAGGCGCAATAATTTAACCGTGCCAAGCGCCTCATCAACAAG
This sequence comes from uncultured Alphaproteobacteria bacterium, assembly GCA_929200335.1. Lineage (GTDB taxonomy): Bacteria > Pseudomonadota > Alphaproteobacteria > Rhizobiales > Rhizobiaceae > CAKMZG01. The sequence goes on from CAKMZG010000042.1 coordinate 5,360, forward strand.
AAGTTCCATCAATTGGGCACCATATCCATAAACCGCATAGGGTTCACCCTGCCCTTTTTCATCCAAGGGTTTTGTCGGCGGATCATAGCTCTCTTCAGACATGAACACATAGCCAAAATCATTGGTTTTTAATGATTTTAAATCTAAACGTTGTTGATTTTCCCCATCCTGCAATAAAATTGCATTCTCATCAAAACTAATCTTAGCATCTTTTGATACATTAGCATGGCGCAAAATTTCAGTCCGCAAAGCCTCTCCCGAGATACGTGCAGCATTACCAGAAATAAAAGTTTGACGAGATGCGGAAGTTTTACCAGCATCAGGGGTAACATCACTGTCAGCGCCAATTAAATCAAAGGCATCAATTGTAATACCAATCGCATCAGCCGCAATTTGGGTAATTACTGTATTAGCCCCTTGTCCAATATCAATTGCACCTTGATGCAACACAACTCGCCCATCTTTTTTAATCCCAATGCGAATGGTTGAAGGATTCGACATACCTGTATTACCACAACCATACCAACAAGTACCAAGGCCATAGCCATAACGAATGCCTTGATTTTTGGAATTATCATTCCATGCTTTGGCTCTTTCAGCCGCCTCTTGCCAAGGTTGCGTTAAAGCATCCAAGCAATCCTTAATACCAACACCGGAATCAAAAATCTGCCCAGTAACCGTCGGCACCCCATTTTCAAGGGCATTGAGCTTGCGAAACTCCAATGGATCCATACCAATTTTTTCAGCCATAAGATCAAAGGCGCATTCTTGAGCTACTGCAGATTGAGGCACACCAAACCCACGAAAGGCGCCCGATGGTGCAGTGTGAGTGAAAACAGCAAGAGAGTTTGCGCGATAATTTTTAATACAATAAGGCCCCGATGCATGCACAGGCACTCGACTTGCAACTGTTGGCCCCCAACTTGCATAAGATCCCGTATTAAAAATACCCTCAAAATCAAGCGCATTTATCTTGCCATTTTTATCAGCAGAAAGACGCAATTTTATTTCAGATGGGTGACGTTTTGTGGTGGATTGAATACTCTCATTTCTGGTATAACAAACAGCAACGGGACGATCCATTTGCCATGCAGCTAATGCGATTAAAGGCTGATATGAAAGATCGATTTTTGAACCAAAACCTCCGCCACAAGCACTGGGGTTTATACGAACATTTTCTTCATTTATTCCCATAAATTTTGCGATAGAAAAACGATTCATAAATGCAGTTTGCGTACAGCCATGAATTTCAATTCGATCATTTTTACGAATAGCATAACCCGCTTCAGGCTCAATATACCCATGCTCAATGAATGGCGTTTTACTATTTACTTCAACAAGATAATCCGAATTGCTAATGTTGTTTTCAACATCGCCGCATTCAACATAGCCTTTGGTTAAAATATTATTAGGCATATTTTCATGCAATTGCACCGCATCTTTTCTTAATCCATCAAGAGGTAAAATATGTGCAGGCAACTCTTCCCAACTCACAGGAAAAATTTCATTATTTAAATTTTCAACAGCCTCCCGCTCGCCAACAATTGCAGCAATCGCTTCACCTTTATATCGGGTAATTTTATCAGCAAAAACGGGTTGATCTTCAAAGCCAGGAATCACCCCATGAAAATTATCACCCACCACATCTTTTACTGAAAAAACTTTATAAATTTCTGGATTAGAACTTAAAAAATTATCCACATCACCAAGAGTGAATTTTGCATGATGAAATGGGCTTCGAATGACCCTTAAAAGCAGAGTATTTTCTGGCCAATTATCAGCACCGAATTTTTCATCGCCACGGACTTTTGCTTCACCATCAATACGGGGTAAGGCTCGCCCAACTTCACAATTCTCAACGCCATTAGATGATGTAACACTTTGAATTTCGCCTGAACCTGAAGCATCCAGCACTGCATCTATAATTTTTGTATAGCCCGTGCAGCGGCATAATACACCGCCCAAAGCATATTCAACATCTTCACGGCTTGGCTTTTCATTATGCTTTAACAGAGCGACTGCGCTCATCAACATTCCTGGAGTGCATATGCCACATTGGGCAGCGCCTAATTTTAAAAAACTCTCCTGCAATCCATGCAATGTATCATTAGCTGCCAACCCCTCAACAGTTTCAACATGCTTTCCTTCCACCTGAGAAACAGCGGTTAGACAAGCACATACAAGCTCTCCATCAATCAATACAGAACAAGCACCACAATCCCCAGCATCACAACCCACTTTAGTACCTTCTAAATTGAGTTCATCACGTAGAACTTTTGATAATCTGGCATGTTGGGGCAAGGTGCTTTCAACCTCATTGCCATTAACTTTGAAAGAAATTTTATTGTTCATTTTATAACTTACTTTCTTCCTGTGCTGCTGCTCTAATGGCGCGAATAATTAAAGGCTTGATGGCATCCTTACGATATTTTTTTGTTGCGCGCACATCATCAATAGGAGAAATATCTACAAAGAAATCATCACCCCATGCCAATTCATCTAATTCAGACAATGACTTACCAACCAAAGCCAATTCCAAGGCTTTTAAACGCCGTGCTACAACTGAGCAAGAACCCACAGAAACTGCTAAGCCACGAATACGATTATCATTCATGATTAAGCGCACTGCCACCATTGCAATGGAGATCACCAAATAGCGCCGTGCACCCAATTTTGAAAAATGACTTTTGCCCAATAAAGATTGGTTAGGAATTATAATTGCACTTACAATTTCGCCTTCATTTAAAGCTGTTTGGCGATTTCCTAATATAAATTCAGATATGGGTAGATGACGCGTCCCATTAAGGCTAGTGAGTTCTATCTGCGCATCTAAAACCATAAGGGGGGGTACCCCATCAGCAGCAGGAGATGCATTGCAAAGATTACCTGCAATGGTTGCTGAATTTTGAATTTGGATAGAACCAACTTCCCTAGCTGCTTGCTGCAATGCATAGAACGCTGGAGGCAATTGCGCTTGCCAAATTTCTCGCCACGTTGTGAGCGCGCCAATCCGGCATCCTTTTTTATTTAAGGTGATGCCCTTAATCTCACTTAGTCTTGATATATCCAAAACATCATATTCATGAAGTTTTGAGCCAATTGCAGGATAGATATCAGTTCCACCTGCCAACACCTGCCATTGTTGATTTTGTAAAAGGCCTAAAGCCTCCTCAAGACTTTGTGGACGCTCAAATCTCACCATACTTCCTCCAGAAAGTTAATTAGAAGCCAGCAGCAGCTCCATCTGTATCACGCAACACTTGCACATATTCGCTCACTGGCTCGGCTTTCAACCGAGCAACCTTATTAGTAGGTGGCAATTGTTCCTCAATAAAGAAGTCTGGCAGAGCATCATCTTCTACTGTAAAGCCAGCTTTTTTATTAAACTCTGCTTCAAGTTTTAGCGTTTCATGGCCAAGCTTCATCACCCAATCAGGGTCAATATTTGCATTATGAGCATCATTTACTCCATTAGCGATAAGTTCACGATTCTCATCCGTTACAGATCGCCCAAAGATGCATAGACCAAGACTATCAGCAATGGCAGAGGTCACTTGCATTCGATAACTTTCATTGGCAATTTCTTCAACTGACTTACCCTCACAAACAAAGGATGGCGCATTGCCAACTGTATGATCAGCACCCTGCGCTGTTACCATCATAGAAATTCCTGTCACTTCAATAAGGCGCGGATCATATGCGGAAATGGCTTGTTTTTTAATAACAGGCACACGTCTAATGCCATAATGCTCACCAACGCGCGCGGTGCCTTGAGCCAAAATTTTACCGCGTTCATTGCCCTCGCCAATATCGTTGAGCGCTTTAATTAAGAAATCCATATCGCCATATTCCGCTTCCCCATTATCCATGAGAATGGCAAGCATCGCACCCACTTCAATGGTATCAATACCAAGGTCATTGGCTATAGCATTTAATTCTGCCACATCGTCAGGATCAGTTAAGCCACAATTTGTGCCAAGCAACCCTATGGTTTCATATTCCAAGGGGGAGACAATTTCTTCACCCGCTTCATTCACATAGACGTTTGAGCATTTGATCAAACAGCCTGGCATACAAGCATGAGCAGTTGTACCACCGCGCGCCATATTACGCTCACGAATATGATCACCACCCATTTTTAAGATGCCCTCGTCTTTTGCCACCAATTGCCCCGATGAAAAATTACGAACAGGCAAAGCACCTAAATGGTTTGTCAAATCTGCAACCATGGCCGTACCAAATTTTTCAAAACTTTCAATAGCTGGCGATTCACCCAATTGCTTGGCGTAAGATTTCACCGCACCCATAACTTTTTTACGATCATGCAGAGGTGGCATTTTATCTTTATCAACCACAATGGCTTTAACTTTTTTTGCGCCCATAACAGCACCAACACCGCCGCGTGCCGCTAAACGAGATGGACGGTTATCAGTATCAGAAAAGGAAATACCCGCAAGCAAGCCTTCATACTCTCCAACAGGACCACAAAGCGCTATAGAAATTTTATCGCCATATGCCTCGTGCAATTTTGCAGCCGCTTCATTATTCCTCAAACCCATATAGGGTGTGGCATCCTCAAAGGTAACTTCGTGATCCTTTGTTATGCGAATAACAACCCAATCTTTACTCTCATTACGAAGTGTAAAGCCCGACATAGAAATTTGCCCTAGAGCAAATCCAAATGTCCCCCCCGTATTGGCCTCTTTAATGCCACCAGTAAGCGGACTTTTGCAACCTACGCTCAAACGGTTAGCATTAGAAAAATTTGTGCCAGCAAAGGGGCCAGCTGAAAATATCAATGGATTATCTGGGCTCATTGGATCAATTGAGGCAACGCCCTCTGCAAGTAGAGTTTTTGCAATCAAATAGCGGCCACACTCGGCAATTTTTTCACCTTCAAGCTCTTCAGTTTCAACAGACTGTTGTGCCAAATCGATTTGCATATATTTACGCATGATTTCTCCAAAATGTTATATATAATCTATCTAAAAATCACCTATCATGAATCGGATCATATCCAAAACACTTTTAGCATCAATATTTGTTAGTATGCTAACGAATATATTTCTTCTCGTCAAACCCTATTTATTGGGATACCTTTAGGCAATAATTTCACCATATAAAGCAACAAATGGAAAAAATATGGAACCTTCAAAAGAAATAAAAACTCTATTAAAAGTAATGAGCGCCCTACGCACGCCCATTACTGGCTGCCCTTGGGATATAGAGCAAAATTTTGAGACCATCGCCCCTTATACTTTGGAGGAATGCTATGAAGTATTAGATGCCATTGAGCGCGATGATATGGAAGATCTTTGCGAAGAGTTGGGGGATTTGCTTTTGCAGGTGGTTTTTCATGCACAAATGGCACATGAAGCTGGTCACTTTGATTTTGGCGATGTGGTGGAGCGAATCAGCACTAAAATGATCCGCCGCCACCCTCATGTTTTTGGTGCTAATGCAGCCTCAACTAAGGCGCTAGCTAAAGGCCAATGGGAGGCCATAAAAGCGGAAGAAAAAGCAGAGCGCTTAGAACGGCGCCGGCAAGCAGGCCTTGATGATAAAGGCAATACTAAACAAAGCTTGCTTGACGATGTACCAATGCCACTGCCTGCCCTTATTCGCGCAGTAAAATTGCAAAAGAAGGCTGGCAAAGTTGGTTTTGATTGGAACGACCCCAAATTGGTTTTAGCAAAAATGCGCGAAGAACTTGATGAAATTGAAGAAGCATTAGAAAGTGGGGATCAAACCGCGATCGAAGATGAAATTGGCGACATGCTTTTTGCAACGGCTAACCTTGCCCGCCATATGGAGATTGACCCTGAATTTGCAGCACGCCATGCTAATCAAAAATTCACACGACGGTTTCAATATATCGAAAAACAAGCAGGGGACGCTTTAAGCACTATGCCACTTGATGAAATGGAAGCACTATGGGTAGAGGCAAAACAAGATGAGTGAATATAAAAATAAAATGGGGCAACCCATTGGCGAACCAGTTAAATTCGATGGCGCCACGTATCCCACCGAAGTTACCCTTCAAGGGCAATATGTTAAATGCGTACCGCTTAATATTAAGGCGCATTCCAAAGCACTTTTTAATAATTATGCCCTTGATCAAACCGGAACAAATTGGACATATCTATTCGACGGACCTTTTGAACGCTTTGAAGATTGGCAAACATGGCTTGAGAAAACGTGTACCGGTAGTGATCCCTTCTTCTATTGTTTCTTGGATGCAAGATCAGACGAACCTATTGGCATGGGGGCATATCTACGCATTACTCCAAATGCAGGCTCCATTGAAGTTGGCCACCTTAGTTTTTCACCAAAAATGCAAGGCACTCGCATGTCAACAGAAGCCATGTTTTTAATGATGAAAGAAGCATTTAAATTGGGTTATCGGCGCTATGAATGGAAGTGTAACGCCCTTAATGAGCCATCATGCAAGGCTGCCCTTCGCCTTGGTTTTCAATTTGAAGGAATTTTTCGACAGGCTTTAGTAGTTAAAGGTCACAATCGCGATACTGCTTGGTTTTCCATAATAGACAAAGAATGGTCAGCTTTGGAGCAACGTTTTCAAGCTTGGTTAGATCCTCAGAATTTTGACATCCAAGGCAATCAAATCAAACGTCTTGGTGAATGCTAAGAGATTTTATTCAATACTAAATTTATTCATATAATGAGATAATCCATCACGCATATAACTATCTGCAGAACCCACACATATAAAATCGTAGCCTATTTCTTGTGCAATAGCTGCGTGTTCAAGGTTAGAACAATATATACCAGAAATTTTACCACTGGCTCTCACTTCTTTCGCAATGTCTTCGATCACTCCAAGACTGCGAGTGCCAAAAGGGTTTGGTGGCATGCTATTGGTTAGCGATACATCTAAATCTGAAGGCCCCACCAAAATTGCATCCAATCCTTTTATATCAAGGATAGAGCTTAAATTATTCACCGCCTCGCGGGTTTCAACCATAGCAATCGCAACCACATTATCATTGGCTCGCTGGGCATATGCATTATTATCAAGCCCATATTGAGCGCTGGCGACTGATGGCCCATATGAACGCTGTCCAATGGGAGGATATTTGACAAATTCAACAAAATGAAGCGCATCAGATGCTCGATTAATCATAGGCGCAATTATGCCTAAAGCCCCCATATCCAGCATGTAAGAGGCCATATCATAGCGCCCTACTGGTATTCTAACAATCGGCGCAACACCATGCTTGGTGATACCTGAAATAAATTGATCAGCCTTTGCTTCAATTGATTTGCCGTGCTGAGCATCCACAACAATAGCTGGCGCACCTTGGCGCGCCATCATTTCACATATGGCAGCACTACCCGCATCTGTCCAAGCAATAAAACTGGGCTTAACCGTTTGCAGATGTAGCTTTAGCCTATTCATAAATTAAGCTTCATTAAAGATTTGCTGCTTTGCTTCAGCAAACAATGTATCCATTTGCTTGCGAATTTCAGCATCAGCCATTTCAACGCCAGCGGCATCAAAATCTTCGCGCAATTTACGGAAAACATCTTCATCACCAGCTTCTTCAAAATCAGCAAGAATAACTTCTTTGGCATAAGCTTCCGCATCTTTGCCTAATTTTTCAGCTGCCCAAATTCCTAACAGCTTATTACGGCGCGCTTCAGCCTTGAATTTCAACTCCTCATCATGGGCAAATTTACTTTCAAATGCATCACCGCGATCGTCAATACCACTCATTATATTCTCCTAATTTCGAAACCAGCTCCATTGAGTGGCTGGAATCAGATTTTAAAAACTACGTTCCTAATCTATTTAAACATCGTAAGCTTGCAAATCAATAAGAGTACACAAAATTTGCTACCTAACGTAAATTTTTGCCAATTTAGCATGTTTTTTGCAGAATTTCTGTGCTTAATTGCCAGAATTCATCAGAACGAGATTGCATTTAATGTCTATAATGGGCATTAGATTTTTCTAAAACTATTATTGCGCTATTCCCATAGCATATCATTGAAAAGAAGAACCATCATGTCAAGACGCCGTAAAATTTACGAAGGTAAAGCTAAAACTCTCTATGAAGGGCCAGAAGCAGGCACACTCATCCAGTTTTTCAAAGATGATGCCACCGCCTATAACGCTGAAAAACATGAAATCATGGATGGCAAAGGCGTTCTAAATAATCGCATTTCTGAATATATATTCAGTCATCTTAACCGTGTTGGGGTGCCTACCCACTTCATTAAGCGCTTGAATATGCGTGAACAATTGATCAAAGAAGTGGAAATCATTCCCCTTGAGGTGGTTGTACGCAATGTTGCCGCGGGATCACTTTCAAGCCGCTTAGGTGTTGAAGAAGGCACAATTCTACCGCGCTCTATCATTGAGTTTTACTATAAAGACGATGCCCTTAATGATCCAATCGTAAGTGAAGAACACATCACAGCCTTTGGTTGGGCAAGCCCGCAAGAGATTGACGATATGATGGCTCTTGCAATTCGCGTCAATGATTTCCTAAGCGGCATGTTTGCAGCCGTTGGCATCCAATTAATTGATTTCAAAATCGAATGTGGACGTCTGTTAGAAAATGATACAGTGCGTATCATCCTAGCGGATGAGATTTCGCCTGATTCCTGCCGACTATGGGATCTAGAGACTAAAAAGAAAATGGATAAAGACCGTTTCCGTCAAGACCTCGGCGGCATGCTAGATGCTTATCAAGAAGTAGCAACACGCCTTGGCATCATGAATAAAAATGAGCAACCCGCAAAATCAGGCCCTGTATTGGTTAAATCTGATTAATCTAATTTTGCAATAGGCACAACTTTAGCAATAAACGTGCTATGAAAAACCCTTTTGCTAATTACACCCATTTTTTAATCATGCTCACAGGAAAAGTGAGCATGATTTTTTTATGCTGATATGCCAACTCATCGTGCTAGTGCGTGTAGCGTTTAGGTGGATTCACCTAAACGAGAACTATTCGCATAAATAAAGGAATCTAGAGCGGCGTTTTGAATTCATTCAAACGCATCATGCTCTAGGATTTGAATTTGTCATCCAATGAGTGCCTCATAATCAAGCGCATTTGGAACATGGTAAATATAAGCGTGATAGGGAACATACCCCAGACTTTGAAATTTACCCAAAAATCATCGGCTGCTTGAATATCTCCCCAATAATATATTGCACCACGCCAAACCACCTCATTAAGAACAGCAAGAAACAGGAAGAAAATGCCCCAGCGCAGGGTTAGTTTCATCCAGCCTTCTTTATCTAATTTAAAAGCTGAATCAAAGACATAGCTTAGGAGAGATTTGCCAAAGAATAAGCCACCTAAAAGCAATACGCCAAACAGCGAATTAATGATGGTTGGTTTCATCTTGATGAAGGTTTTATCATTGAGCAAGAGGGTGAGCGCGCCAAAAACCACCACGACAACAGCAGTAACAAGTGGCATGACAGCCAGTTTCTTGGTTAAAATCCATGAGGCTGCCAGTGAGATAACAATCGCCACCATAAAACAAGCTGTAGCCACAAATAGTGGGCCACCAAGATTTTCAAAAATCGGGAAGGTTTTTGCCAGCCATTCTGCTCTGGAATTGGCAAAGAAAAAAACCACTAATGGTCCTAATTCCAAGGCCATTTTTAACAATGGGCTAATCTCTTCTTGTTGTTTAGGTGTGTCACTCATATTTATTCCTAATCTAAATTGGCAATAACTTTAGCAAAATCTTTAGCATTAAAGGGCTCTAAATCCTCTACGCCCTCACCAACGCCAATGAAATATACTGGTAATTTGTGTTTAGCGGCAATGGCAACTAAAATCCCGCCGCGCGCAGTGCCATCAAGTTTTGTCATGATAAGGCCGTTAACGCCAGCCACTTCTTTAAAGATTTCTACTTGATTGAGCGCATTTTGCCCCGTTGTGGCGTCAAGGGTTAAGAGTACCGTGTGGGGGGCGCTTTCATCCTGCTTTTTCAAAACACGAACGATTTTTGCCAGTTCATCCATTAATTCTGTGCGGTTTTGTAAGCGCCCAGCCGTATCCATTAAAAGCACATCACGCTTTTCATCTTTTGCTTGCTGCCAAGCATCATATGCAAGACCTGCTGCATCTGAGCCAAGTTTTCTGGAAACAACAGGCGAGTTGGTGCGCTCACCCCAAATATGCAATTGCTCAATGGCGGCGGCACGAAAAGTATCGCCTGCCGCTAACATGGTGGAAAAGCCACCATCATTTAATTTTTGTGCCAATTTGCCAATGGTTGTGGTCTTTCCAGAGCCATTAACGCCCACCACCAATACTACATGGGGCTTGTGATCAAGGTCTAACTCTAGAGGCTGCGCCACGGGGGTTAGTACTTTTTCAATTTCATCAGCCATAACGGAGCGGATTTCTTCATCGCTTACCTCTTTTCCCATGCGTTGATCGGCAAGCGCATCGGTAATTTGCATGGCGGTTTCAATCCCTAAATCGGATTGGATCAAAATATCTTCCAAATCTTGCAGGGTGTCATCGTCTAATTTGCGTTTAGTGAAAACAGAGGCGATGTTGTCGGTTAATGAGGATGAGGAGCGGCTAAGCCCTTGCTTCATGCGTTGGAACCAAGTGGATTTTCCTTGCTGCTTTGGTTCTTCGGCG
>CAKMZG010000043.1:0-12232 GCA_929200335.1 uncultured Alphaproteobacteria bacterium
GAACTATTCGCGCCAACTAAGAAGTTTAGAGCGGTGCTTTAAATTCCATCAAACCCATCAAGCTTTAGAATTGGCAAGATGCGTTAAGTCTAATACATGAACATCTCTTAAGCCTTTTGCTATGATTATTCAATCTATCATTCTTCAAAAGACCATTGCATACTAGCCTTTTGTCGCCTGAATGCTTCAATAACTTGTTCCGATCTTCAAATATTTCCTTATATCCTGCGGTTCTCGCTTCGTTATTCCCTATTCACTTCAACAAAATTCTTGTTATGCAAAGGCTTTTTCAAAGGGTTAATAGGGCATATAAAAAGACCGCTAAGTGATAACTTAGCGGCCTTGAAATTTTAATCAATTTGCTAAAATTTAGCTAGATTTCTTCTTTTTCTTCTTTTTAGCTGCGGCTTTTTTCTTTTTCTCAGCAGCTAGCTTCTTCTTTTCAGCTGCGGCTTTTTTCTTTTTCTCAGCAGCTAACTTCTTCTTTTCAGCTGCGGTTAGTTTCTTTTTCTTTTTAGAAGTGGCCTTTTTATCTTCAGCTTTATCAGCAGCGGCTTTTTTCTTCTTTTCAGCCGCGGTTAGTTTCTTTTTCTTTTTGGAAGTAGCCTTTTTATCTTCAGCTTTATCAGCAGTAGCTTTTTTCTTCTCAGCTGCCGTTTGTTTTTTTGTTTTAGTCTTAGAGGTTGCTTTTTCGTCAGCTTTCTTGGCAGCAGATGTTTTCTTTTTAGTTGTTTTCTTTTTTGTTGTAGCAGAAGTGCCATTACCAGATTTGTTGCGGCAATAGGCTTTAATTTTTGTGCCATCAGAGCGTGTATGCCCTTTTACATGTGTACAAGAATTTGAACTTTGACATTGTTTTGCAGTTAAAGTTTTACACTCAGCAGCATTTGCTGATGTAGTGGCAAAACCAAGAAATAGTGCGCCAATGATTGTAAAGATTTTCAGAAGATTAGTTTTCATAATTCTATTGCCTTTGCATGAATTTGATAAAAAGAGCATAAACTGAGATCAAATAGACCAAGTTCATGTAGTATATGTTAAAGCTTGAACTGAATCACTGTTAGCTTACCCTAAGTAAATAAGAGTTTTTAATTTCAATTTCAAGGGGTTTCGCATATCTTTAAGGAAAAGGACGGTAAAAATATGGTGCATTGGGTAAAATATAAATCAATTACACTGGCAATATTTGTATTTATTGGACTATCTGCCTATTCGCTGGCTCAAGGTGTATCTATAGCCCCCTATAAAGATGATTTATTTAGCTATGGCAAAATTTTACAACAGAGTTCTGATGGTAATTTTAAAGTGGTCGATTATGAAGAATTGCGTGATGTGAACACCCGCGATCAGGTGCCAACCCGAAAAGTAAAATCCAAATATGTGACATCCAGCGTGAAATGGCATCAATCAAGAAAAACCTATAAATCTAGCGGAAAGAAGCATAAATATTATGCGGTTTATAAAGGTAAGGCGAATGCTATTCGTCAGATGGTGATCTATATTCATGGCAAGGGCGGTAATTTTAAGCAAGGCGGCAATGATTGGACATTTGGCGGTAATTTTAATCGCATTAAAAACCTTATGGTTAAAAGCCGTGGGGCTTATTTTTCTGTTGATTTTAGTGATTTTGGGAAACAGGGTAAAAATGACATCATAACGTTTATTAAGCTCCAACGTCAAAAAATGCCTAGAGCTAAAGTTATTTTAAGTTGTGGCTCAACAGGGGGCTTTTTATGCTGGTCTGTTGCGAAAGATAAGCGTGGGAATGGGTTTTTAGATGGCTTGGTTTTGATGGGGTCCACATGGGATGAGAGCTATATAAATGCTTACAAACGTTTTGGAAAAAAAATCCCCATTATGATTGGCCACGGCACAAGGGATACGATTTATAATTACAAAAATCAGCTGGCATTTTATGAACTCCTGCGCAACAAAGGCAGGAACTATCCAGTTCAACTTACTCTATTTAAAAATGGCATTCATGGCACACCAATAAGAATGTTAGATTGGCGGGAAAGCTTGAATTGGATATTGGCACACCAATGATATTGGGTGCCAATGATACTAGGTGCCAATGAAATTAGGTGCCAATGAAATTCGGCACACATGAAATGTGAAATAAATTAAAAGTTGCTAGAGCGCATCATTTATCAACAAAATCATAAATACGCTCTATCTCTTTGATGTTGCATGTCATTATTCCCAAAACTGGCACCCACTTTTGGGTGAGATGCTATAGCGCGTGTAAGGTTTAGGTGAATTCACTTAAATGTTACACGCGCTAGCGGCGTTAGTATTATGGTAAAAATGCTTCAGCTTTAGCTATAGGCATTTTCACCCGTGTTTGTTGCATCTGGACGCTCAATTGCTCCTAACATATCATTAAGGGTTACAACGCCGATTGAATTGCCTTCATGGATCACATTAGCATCATTTGCATTGGCTTTTCGTAAGCTTTGAATAGCGTCTTCAATGGTTGTGGAACGCTCAAGAATAATGTTGCTCTCGGCTTTACCATCATGGGTGATTGAACCCAATTGCAACACGCGCGAACGGTTGATATCCTTGATGAAATCAGCCACATAATCATCCGCCGGTTTTAACACAATCTCTTGTGGTGTGCCTTGCTGTACAATGGAGCCATCGCGCAAGATTGCAATGTTATCACCAATGCGCAATGCCTCATCTAAATCGTGGGTGATGAAGATGATAGTTTTGTGCAATTCTTCTTGCAGTTTTAGCAAAATATCCTGCATGTCAGTTCTAATCAATGGATCAAGGGCAGAGAATGCCTCATCCATCAGCAGAATATCAGCATCAGTTGCTAATGCTCTAGCTAAACCCACACGCTGCTGCATGCCGCCAGAGAGTTGTGAAGGATAATTATCTTCAAAGCCGCCAAGGCCAACGCGTTCAAGCCATTTCATGCTGCGTTGGTGCTTTTCTTCTTCTGGTACATTTTGAATATCCAAGCCGTAGGCAACGTTTTGAATAACCGTTCTATGGGGTAATAGTGCAAATTTTTGAAACACCATAGATGCTTTTTTACGACGGAAGTCGCGTAATTCATCTTGTGACATGGCAAGAACATCCACACCATCGACAATAATTTCACCAGCAGTTGGCTCAATCAAGCGATTGATGTGACGGATGAGCGTTGATTTACCCGAGCCCGACAGTCCCATGATAACTTGAATACCACGGGCAGGGATTTTGATGTTCACATCACAAAGCCCCATCACATGAGCTGTTTTTTCCATCAACTCTGATTTGCCCATACCATTTTGAGCTTTTTCAAGGTGCTTTTGTGGGTTGCGACCAAAAATTTTATAGAGGTTCTTAATCTCAACTTTAATTTCATTATTACTCATGATGTCCGCCTTCACGATGTTTTTGTAAGCGTTTGCCGTATTGTTGTGAAACGCGATCGAAGATAATAGCTAGTGCCACAATCGCAAGACCATTCATTAAGCCCAATGCTAAATATTGGTTTTGTACCGCTTGCAATACAGGTACGCCTAAGCCTTTAACGCCAATCATTGAGGCGATAACTACCATAGCAAGAGCCATCATAATGGTTTGGTTGATGCCTGCAAAGATGTTAGGCAAAGCCAGTGGTATTTGAACACCAAATAATTTTTGCCTTGGGTTTGCGCCAAATGCATCAGCAGCTTCTAAAATTTCGCGATCAACTAAGCGAATGCCGAGGTTTGTTAGCCGCACCAATGGGGGCAGGGCGTAAACACATACCGCAAGTAACCCTGGAACCTTGCCAAGACCTAAAAGCATAACTACAGGAATTAGATAAACAAAACTAGGAATGGTCTGCATAATATCCAAAACTGGCGTTATAATGGACTGCATGCGATCTGATTTAGCCATCCAAATGCCAAATGGAATCCCAACAGCAATACATACAAGCGTTGCAACAGAGATAATAGCCAGCGTTGCCATAGTATCTTTCCACATGCCTAACGCACCAATGATTATGAAGGATATAATGGTTCCTGTAACTAATTTCCAGTTTCGAGAGCCAAGCCAAGCTAATCCTGCTAATACTGCAATGATGATTGGCCATGGTGTATTGATGAGTAGTTTTTCAAAAAATACTAAGAATTTTAAAAGAGGATAGAAAAAGTCCTCAATGCCTTCACCATAACTTCGTGAGAAGTCTTTAAATGTTGCATCAACACTTTTTTTAATATCCCTTAGGTTTTGTCGCCCAATGTCTGGAAAAGTAGTTAGGAAATCCATATTATTTGCCTGTTGTTTGTTACGAAAAGACCCACCAACACGCTTGGAGTTGATGGGTCAATTTAGTCTTTACATAAAGGTTACCTATTAAAGTGCTGCTTTGATTTTCTTAGCAACGTCTTCTGATACCCATTTACTCCAAATTTCCTCATGTTTAGTAAGGAATTCATGAGCCGCGTCAGAACCCTGAGCTTGCTCATCTGCCATGAAACCTAGCATGCCGCCCATAATTTCACCTGGGATTGTGCGTTTAGCAACATAATCGGCAACATCTGCACCTTGTTTCTTGAAGTTGTCTGTTACAACAGACTCAATAACTGAAACAGTCCAAGCTGATTTCTTTGGCTCAGCGCATTCTTGTTCTGGCTTCACAATACATGTGTCCCAATGCTCTTTACCAATAAAGTCCACGCCAAATGGAACTTTTACCATTTTGTGTTTTGTGATTAAAGCAGTTGGAGCCCAGTAGTAACCGAACCAGTTTTCACCACGATCAACTGCTTTAGTCATTGAACCATCAAGACCTGCAGCTGAACCTGGATCAACCAACATCCAACCTTTTTTCTCCATGTCAAATGCGCGGAAAAGGTTTGCATTAACCAACTGACAACCCCAACCTGATGGACAGCCATAAAAAGCGCCTTTTGAAGAATCCTCAGGATGTGGGAAAAGCTCTGGATGTTCAATAATGTCTAAAACTGTTTTTAATTCAGGATGCTTTTCAGCTGTTTGTGGTGGTACCCACCAACCTTCACCAGCGCCAGTAATCGGCTGCTTGTTACCAATGTGTAGACGGCCTTCAGCAACCGCTTTGCTTAGAGGCTCAGCTACAGCATTTGACCAGAATTCTGGTGCAAGATCTGGCTCGCCTTTTGCATCCATTGATGCGAATGTTGTTGTGGTTGCCCCTGGAATAAGCTCAACTTCACAGCCAAAGCCTTTTTCAAGAATGATTGCATCAATGTTTGCTATTAATGATGCTGAATTCCAATTCATATCTGCAATTACAACTTTCTCACAAGCATTTGCGCTACTCGCGCCTACAAAACCTGCTGTTGCAACTGCTAGACCCAATAGTATTTTTTTCAACTTTCTACTCCTATTTTATTCCCTTATCGCACCATGATAGCAGCGCTTATGCGCTGCACTGTTCTAAATGCGACTTTGCTAATGTCGTTAAGGCTAGAATAATATAATCCTGATGACAACAGTTGGCGGGAATTTATTTGTATTTTGTTAAGAATATTAGGTTTCAGCGGGTTTAGGTGATAAAGAGCGCAGATTCTTTGAATGTTGTTTAAAAATAATTTAAATTTTGATGGGTTGTGGAGAAAGAAATTTATTTCTAAAAAATAAAAAGAGAGCTGTTTTTATAGACATGCAATAAGATTCTCTTATCAATTTAAGAGTGGACAAATTTCTTATGTGTTCTTTTTAAGCCATTTTACCCAAGTGGATTTATTACCATTAAATACATTTAGATCAATATTTCCACGAACGCCTTTAACGCGACCTGTGCCAGTATATTGCCAAAATAGCCATTTGCGCTTGCCATAGAGTACTTTTGGATGAGACTTTACTGAACGCAACCAGAAATAATGGTCTTTGAAAGCACCTTCTAGGTTATGCTCATAGAAGTCTGGTGTGGTATATATGATTGGTTTTTTCCCGTAATGACGCTCAATGATTTTTGAAAATGTTGCCATTTCCTTTAAAATGTGTCGTCGACTTGGGCGCTTTTTGCATGATGGTGAATGGGCGTTCCACTCCATATCCAAGACGGGCGGCAATGCGGATTTATCTTTTGGCACATTTCTAATGAACCATTTTGCTTGTGCTTTGGCTGTTGAGCAGAAATAATAAAAATGATAGGCACCACGCGCTACGTGCGCACGTTTTGCAGCATTCCAGTTCTTTTTAAATGCAACATCGTTGTGATCATCACCCTCTGTTGCTTTAATAAAGCCAAATGAAACGCCGTTGCGTTTAATGGTAGTCCAATCGATATTGCCCTGATATTTGGAAACATCAACCCCATGCACAGAAAAATGCTTAGGGTTGCCACCAGAGAATTTTATTGGGTGTGAATCGCCAAACCTTGTTTTATATACCTTATGGATGCGACGCAGTTTTGAAGAAAAGCTAACATTTGTCTTATTGCTATCGTCTAAGATTTTACGCTCAATTATGTTCGACGGTTTTGTTTTGGGGGTTGGAAGAATGGAATTGGTGATTAATTCGCCATCTTGTGTGTTGGCAGCAACCTCGATGTTTGGTAACTCATTTGACTGGAGGGTCAAAACTTTTTCAGTATTATTGCTACTGGAGCAACCACCTGTGAATGCTAATAGGGCTGTTAAGACAATAAGCGAGCTTAAGCCTCTATAAGATTGGTTCTTATAAGCTTTTTCTCTTGACTGTTCAGGCTGCTTAACTTTATTTGTCATTTTAATCAGGTGGTTTTTCATAATATAAATCATAGGTTTTGGGCGTGTTTCTATCCAATTAATACGTAAAAAAGCCACTTAAATAAGGCGTCGCTGTGATTCCGCTTTTTCAAAACCAAATTTCTCATAACATAGTTAAGACAATATTACCAATTATTAGAAAGCTACGTTGTGTGATACTCACATCACAAAAAACTTACTTTCGTTTGTTGCAGTTTTGAATTAAAAGGCTCTGCAAGAAGTGAAAATTGAATGGTAAGATGAATGATTGAGCAAGTTACATATCTAGGGGTTTTATTAGCGGGAATTATTTCGTTTCTATCGCCATGTGTTTTACCATTGGTGCCGCCATATTTTTGTTATATGGGGGGCGTTTCTCTTAATGAGCTAGAGGATACCACTCAAAGCGATGCTTCTGTGCGCCGCCGCGTGCTGATCAATGCTTTGTTATTTGTCATTGGTTTTTCTGTCGTATTCGTTACCCTTGGTGCCACTGCAACGGGTATTAGTAAAATATTGCATTACTATACGCCAACCCTTTCTATAATTGCTGGTGTGCTGATCATTATTATGGGGCTGCATTTTTTAGGCTTGTTTAAAATTGGGCTGCTGTACCGCGAATTTCGTTTTAAAATGCAGGGGCAAGGCGCAGAGCGTGAAGATAATAAGGCGCTGGGCTTTGTCGCGTCATTTGTTATGGGGCTTGCTTTTGCTTTTGGCTGGACGGCTTGCTTGGGGCCAATTTTAGGCGGGGTTTTGGTAATTGCCGGGGCTACAGAGAGCGTTTCTGATGGCATTGCGTTGTTAAGCGTATATTCACTAGGGCTTGGTGTGCCATTTTTAATCTCTGCTTTATTCTTTCAGTTTTTCATGGGTTTTTTACGAAAATTTCGCGGTTATCTTGGTATGGTGGAGAAGGTTATGGGCGCTTTTTTAGTGCTTACAGGCATATTATTCCTAACAGGTGGTATGCAGGCCATGTCCTATTGGTTGTTAGAGACATTTCCAGCGCTACAATCAATTGGATAGTTTAATTCTTTTATTGCCTATTACTAAATCATTGTTTACCTCTTTGTGATAAATTGGCAAAAATAAATTACGCTTGAGGAACATATGTCACAAGATGTGCTTGCAATAGTCTTGGCTGCTGGTCAAGGCAGCCGAATGAAATCAAACACCCCAAAAGTTTTGCATAAGTTAGCTGGACAGCCATTATTAGGGCATGTGCTGTCCACAATTGAAAGCATGAAAACCTGCAAGACTGCGGTCATTGTTGGTAATCAGGCTGAACTTGTATCTGCCTATGTTGAAGCTGATTTTGGCGATGCGGAGCTTTATACCCAGCGAGAACAATTGGGCACGGGCGATGCAGTCTTGGCTGCAAGCAAGGCTATAAAACAGGCTCAAGATGCTGGCATGTCTCATGCAATGGTGCTTTATGGTGATTGTCCTTTGATTAAAGCAGAAAGTCTAAAAGCAGCAATCCGCACGATTGAAGGTGATGTAGCTCTGGCAGTTCTAGGTTTTGAAACATCAACCCCAACAGGATATGGCCGTTTGTTGGTTGAAAATGGTGAGCTGGTTGCTATTCGCGAGGAAAAAGACGCTTCTGATGAAGAGCGTAAGGTTACCCTTTGTAACAGCGGGATTATGGTATTTGCCCTTGAAAATATGCTTGAAATACTCCGTGCCATTGATTGCCAAAATGCTCAAGGCGAATATTATTTAACAGATGCGGTTGAGATTGCCCGTCAAAAGGGTAAGCAAGTGATTGCTCTAACCGTTGATGAGAGTGAAACCTTTGGGGTGAATGACCGTGCACAATTAGCGCATTTAGAAAATCTATGGCAGGAGCGTAAACGCCATGAAGTGATGATATCTGGCGTAACGCTCATTGCTCCCCAATCTGTATGGTTTTCCTATGATACAGAAATTGGTCGCGATGCTTTGATTGAGCCTAACGTATATTTTGGTACTGGCGTTAGTATTGGGGCTGAGGCCACTATTCTTGCCCATTGTCATATTGAGGGGACTGATGTTGCTAAATTTTCAACCATTGGGCCATTTGCACGTTTGCGTCCAGGTACGAAAATTGATGAAGGTGGGAAAGTTGGTAACTTCTGCGAGTTAAAGAATGCTCATATTGAAAAAGGGGCGAAAATTAATCACCTTTCTTATATAGGTGACGCATTTGTGGGAACTAAGGCTAATGTTGGGGCTGGCACTATCACCTGTAACTATGATGGTATGAATAAGCATCACACTAATATCGGTGCAGGTAGTTTTATTGGCTCTAACTCTGCGCTAGTGGCACCGATTAATATTGGGGCTGGTGCTTATGTTGGTTCAGGCAGTACGGTAACTGATGATGTGCCAGACAATGCACTCGCGATTGCCCGTGGCCGTCAAATAAATAAAGATGGTCGAGCAGAAGATATTAGAGCTAGAAATTTAGCTCAAAAACAAAAACGCCAAGCTGAGAAGTAAGTTTAAATCTTACAAAATTGCAATAATAAGTGATTTCAAAACAAACGGTTATTTGCATATAGAAAACAAGTTGCAAATTACGAGGGGTAATAAAATATGTGTGGTATTGTTGGTATATTGGGAAAAAAACCAGTTGCACCTTTAATTGTGGACGCCTTAAAGCGCTTGGAGTATCGTGGATATGATTCTGCTGGTGTTGCAACCGTTGAGGGCGGCAAGCTAGATAGATTGCGCGCTAAGGGGAAATTGGTTAATCTTGAGCAACGTCTTGATGAAAACCCATTATCTGGCACTATTGGCATTGGCCACACCCGTTGGGCGACCCATGGTGCGCCAACTGAGGAGAATGCTCATCCTCATTTTTCCAGTAATGTAGCTGTTGTGCATAACGGTATTATTGAGAATTTCAAACCACTGCGTGAAGAATTAACTGAGGCTGGATTTTCCTTCGCGTCTCAAACAGATACTGAAGTAATTGCCCATATGGTATGTCACGGCATTAATCAAGGGTTATCACCTGAGAAAGCCGTCCATGAATGTGTGAAAAAGTTAGAAGGTGCATTCGCACTGGCTATACTTTTTCGTGAGCATGACGATTTGATGTTTGGTGCTAGAAATGGTCCACCGCTTGCTATTGGTCATGGCGAAGGTGAACTGTTCTTAGGCAGTGACGCCATCGCTTTATCGCCTTTTACTAATAAGATAACCTATCTCGATGATGGTGATTGGTGCAAGCTAGAGCGTGATGGCTACACTGTATATGATATTGATGGCAATGAAGTAAGTCGTGAAACGCAAACATCCGTTGGTGCATCTCTCATGGTAGATAAGGGCAATTATCGTCACTTTATGCAAAAAGAGATTTTTGAACAACCTGAAGTTATATCCCACGCATTGGTTCATTATCTTGATTTTGCTGAAGGAAAAGTGCGCGACATCGAAGGCCAACCTTTTGATTTTTCAGATTTTGAGCGTCTTTCAATCACAGCTTGTGGTACGGCCTCTTATGCTGGGCAAGTTGCGAAATATTGGTTTGAACGTTATGCGCGCTTACCCGTTGATATTGATGTGGCATCAGAGTTTCGATATCGCGAAATTCCATTGTCGCCAAATGGGCTTGCTTTGGTTATCTCTCAATCAGGCGAGACGGCAGATACGCTTGCCTCACTTCGTTATTGTAAGCAAGAGGGGCAAAAAATTGGTGCTATCGTTAATGCAAAGGATTCAACCATTGCGCGTGAATCTGATGCTATATTTCCAATTTTAGCAGGGCCTGAAATTGGCGTTGCCTCAACAAAAGCCTTCACTTGTCAATTATCTGTATTAGCAGCACTTGCTATTCAAGCAGGGCGTAAACGTGGTAAGTTATCCCAAGAGCAAGAAGAGCAATTGGTGCAAGAACTCTCTGAAACACCGCGCTTAGCTTCAGAGGTGCTTAAGCTTGAAGAGCAAATTGATAATCTAGCAAGAGATTTATCTCATTATAAGCATGTTCTATTTTTAGGCCGTGATACCAATTATCCGCTAGCTATGGAAGGAGCATTAAAACTTAAAGAAACTTCCTATATCCATGCAGAAGCTTATGCGGCTGGTGAGTTAAAGCACGGCCCTATCGCATTGATTGATGAGGAAATGCCAGTTGTCGTAATTGCTCCTTACGATCATATTTTTGAGAAAACCGTTTCCAATATGCAAGAAGTCGCTGCTCGTGGTGGTAAAATTATTCTGATCACCGATGAGCGCGGTGCCAAAGAGGCAGCAATGGATGGTGCTCAAATCATCATTATGCCTGATATGCCGCAAATTATTACGCCTATCCTTTATGCCATTCCATTGCAATTATTATCATATTATGCTGCACTGCATTTAGGGACTGATGTGGATCAGCCACGTAATTTGGCGAAATCTGTAACTGTGGAGTAAATTTATAACTGCGGAGTAAATCATGGGGCGGGCATATGATTCTGGAGATACATTAATTTTGGTAGCTATTGAAGATGAGTTGCCTAGAGGATTTTTGCCCGATTGGAATGTGGTATATATGGGGGTTGGTAAATTTAATGCCACTTACCATGGCATGGAAGCCATTAGAGAATTTGCTCCAAAAACAGTTGTTAATTATGGCTCTGCTGGCAGTGTTCGTGATGATCTCACTGGTATTCATGAGGTTTCTGTTTTTAAACAACGAGATATGGATGTTAGGGTTATTGATGTACCCTTGGGCAAGACGCCATTTGACCCGATATCAACCATTGATAATGGGCGCGGTGGTTTGTCAGTTGGTACAGGCGATAGCTTTGTAACGCAAGCGCCCGAATTAGAAACAGATTTGGTTGATATGGAGGCTTATGTTTTAGCCAAAATCTGTAAACTTCAGGGTATTGAATTCCACTGTTATAAATTCATTTCAGATAAGGCTGATGGCCAAGCTGCGGGTGATTGGAAAGCTAATCTTGCAAAAGGTGCAGGATTGTTTTCAGATATTCTGTGATCTGTTTTAATTTTAATTGTGATCAAAATTTAATAAATTTAAAGGGTTTCAGCTATATAAATAGAATTGTGAATATGTATTGGCGTTAAATAATGCTATAGTTTTTTAGGGAGAGCGCAATTTTAGAGGGTGGAATGTATAGAATATTTATCATAACAGCTGTTTGGGTTTTGGCTCAGACTACATCTGCTACCTATAGTCATGCGGGTGTTGGAGACTTTTACATCTGTCACGATGTTGATGATGATGAAAAATTCCAAAGCGAATTTTATATGAATTGGGACAATGAATATGTCCACATGCAGTTTCTTGAAACAGATAAAATAGAAGGTGTGGAAACCTCTGATCGGATTTTATTTCAAGATGATCATTCATTTGTTGCTATCAATCCTGATATTGAAGGTGGGCGTTCAACTTTTTCATTTTATGAAGATGTTGATGGGATTATATCTATTAGAACATTCATTGAAAGTAATCGTACTTTTTCAAGAACATCAAAATGTTCATTGAAACAAATAGCTCAAACAGAGCCTAAGCCTTCCGCCAATAAGCC
>CAKMZG010000043.1:12242-15760 GCA_929200335.1 uncultured Alphaproteobacteria bacterium
GTGTTATTATTTGCAAAAATGATATTTACCATCATAGCCAAAGAAATTACCAGTTTCTGGGTTGAAACTACGGTATTTTGTTCGGCAGTGGTTGTACCATTCCTGTGTCCAAGGTTGTAGCTGTGTTGAATAAACTACCCTTGGGTTTCTACCTCTATTAGTGCCATATGGCTGTTGGTTTAAATTATGCTGGATGCGCGGTCTTTGATTATTATTCATTGAACCTATAATTGCAGCGCCTGCAATTAAGCCCAAAATACCAATTGCAACTGCTGCATTGCGGTCTTTCTTCTTTTGGCGCTTGTGCTGACGACGGTTGGCTGCTTTGCGCGCTTTCTCTTCAGCGCGCAGACGGGCGACCCTTTTTTCTTGACGGTGGCGATTTTGTTTAGCCTGTTGACGTGCTGCGCGCTTTTCTTGAAGGCGGCGCTGTTGGTAATACTCTTCCAATTCCCATTCATCTACTGCGCGATAATCATCATAATATGGGTCATAGGCGTGTGCCGCATTCATAAGCGGCGAAGCAACCATTGTTGTTGCTAAAAGGGTGATTATTGTGCGTTTAAAAATCATCGGTATCTCCATATTTTTCTGCTTAAGGAGCAGTGTTGGGCTATGGAGTAAATTTATATCAAACTAACTGAATGTAATATGAATGATGCATTCAGAAAACTGTGCCAAGTATTAAGGCGCTGTTTTTATTAAATGTTTTTCATAAATTTTGAAAAGACCATCAAACCTTCTGGCCAAGGTCCATGGCCGGAATCGCCATTAATATGGCCTTGCTCGCCTGCATTGATAAATAGCGAATTCCAGGTTTTTGACATTTCTTCTGCCTTATCAATGGTACAAAAATGATCATTAGTACTGCCAATCAATAAAGTGGGAAAGGGAAAGGGAGCTCTTGCATAAGGGCCAAAGGTCATAAGATGTTTGGGCTTAATGTCGGGATTTTCCACATCAGGTGGGGCAACCAAAAATGCCCCTTTAATTTTTTGTAGCAGAATTTGGCGTTCACCCTCAGTTGTATGATCGCCATGGATAGCTTGAGAGACAAGATGCACGCCAATAGAATGCGCAATCAAGATCACAGGCTTGGGCGCAGAGCTTACACTATTAATTAAAGAGCGCGTCCACTCATTAACTTCAGGCTTATGCCAATCCTCTTGTACCACTCGTTGAGCGGTCGAAATTTTATCCGCCCATCGGCTTTGCCAATGGTTTTCGGGAGAATTTTTGTAACCGGGAACAAATAGAAGTGTTGCGTCGCTGGTTTTCATAAGGATTGTCCATAATTAAGAATAACATGCGGCTTAGATAATCATCTCTCATGAGTTTTGCAACTGAAGGAGAAATATAATAAGTTCATTATTTAAAATATAAATACTTAATGTTCTGATATTAAAAAAATCAATGAAAACTCATTTTTTTAAAAGTTTGGACTATTATTTCAAAATATTTACGCTATTCATTCATTTATGAGTAAAGCTATGATGTTTCAAGGCACGGGCTCAGATGTTGGGAAAACCTTATTGGTTGCTGGGCTATGCCGTTTATTTTTAAATCGTGGGATGAAGGTTAGCCCTTTCAAGCCACAAAATATGTCTAATAATGCTGCTGTTGCTGATGACGGTGGCGAGATTGGGCGTGCCCAATGGTTACAGGCATGGGGTGCTAAAATACCGCCGTCAAAACATATGAACCCAGTGCTTCTAAAGCCTGAGAGTGAGCGCGGCTCGCAAATCATTGTTCATGGTGAAGTTTATGGGGTTGCGTCGGGTAGAGATTATCAAGCGCTTAAGCCAAAATTGATGGAAGCTGTGATGGAATCATGGCGAATCATCAACCAAAGAA
Organism: uncultured Alphaproteobacteria bacterium; assembly: GCA_929200335.1. GTDB lineage: Bacteria > Pseudomonadota > Alphaproteobacteria > Rhizobiales > Rhizobiaceae > CAKMZG01. The sequence continues at coordinate 14,097 of CAKMZG010000043.1, forward strand.
GCGACATTGTTCTTGTCGAAGGTGCAGGCTCGCCTGCCGAAATCAACCTAAGAGCCAGTGATATTGCTAATATGGGCTTTGCGACTGCTGCCAATGTGCCTGTCACTCTTGTGGGCGATATTGACCGTGGTGGTGTTATTGCATCTTTGGCGGGTACGCATAGGATCTTGAGCGATGAAGATCGCAATATGATTTGCGGCTACTTAATTAATAAATTTCGCGGTGATGTAAGCCTATTTGACGACGGTATTAAAGCTATTGAGGAAATTACAAGTTGGCCTTGTTTTGGCATTGTACCATGGTTGAAATCAGCCTCGAAACTTCCCCAAGAGGACAGTCGCGTTTTAGATACTTTGGCTCAACTCGAACGCAAATCATGCAAAATTGCGGTGCCGCGTTTTTCTCGTATTGCAAATTTTGATGATCTTGATCCTTTGTTGCATGAGAAAAATGTAAGTGTGGAATTTATTCAACCTGGTACCGCATTGCCTAAAGATTGTGATTGTATTATCTTGCCTGGCTCAAAATCTACCATCGCAGATTTAAAAGAAATGCGCGAAAATGGCTGGGATCTTGATCTTTATAGCCATGTGGTAAAGGGCGGAAAAATTCTAGGCATTTGTGGCGGATATCAAATGTTAGGTAAGATGATCAATGACCCTCATGGTCTCGAAGGTGAGGCGCAAAGTGTTGAGGGTATTGGTTTGCTAGATGTTGAAACTACAATGGAGCCTGAGAAAAAGGTTCGAGTAACAGTAGGATCATCAGTAATGTTTAATCTGCCATTGGAGGGCTATGAAATTCATATCGGACGAACCTCTGGCCCCGATTGTCAAAGACCATTTTCGAATATTAATGGTCATTTTGATGGCGCACGTTGTAAAGGCGGCAAGGTTATGGGTACCTATTTGCATGGATTATTTGCGGCGGATGAATTTCGCAGAGCTTTTATCCATATGCTTGGGGGCGATGCAAATATTGAAAATTATAAAGAGACTGTTGATCAAAGTTTAGATGATGTGGCTTGGGAATTAGAACAGGTGCTAGATATTGAGCAGCTATTGGCTAATATGCGACCACAATAGGCGTTTCTATTAATTGACATTAAGAATTACTTCCTTCAAATATAGACTATTGGTTCTCACATGATCGGAAGATCATGAGATTAAAAGGGAATGCGAAAGATTGACCCAAATCCGGAATTTTAATCGCAGCCGACCCCGCGACTGTACATTGACGCGTTACCCCATTGGCCACTGGATTTCTTATCTGGGAAGGCGGACGTAACATTTAGTCAAAAGCCAGGAGACCTGCCAAGGAAACTGCCACAATGTCATAAAATTGATGTTTTGGTCTACAAGTAATCGGACGGGGTGTTTCGATGTGCTGGTAACGAAAGCGCTGTGCTTATCACACCTTTGTTTCCTGTACAAATAACCCTCGTTATCAAATAAAACACGGGAGTTGTTTTTATGTCTAATAAAATCCCCAGTTTCACTGGTTTTCAGCCAATATCAGACCATGCGTTTTCTGCGCTGGGTTGGGCATAAACTCCAATGAGCAATCATCATCTAGGTGTGTCATTAATTCTTGGTGGCGCACGCTCTGGTAAAAGTCAATATGGCGAAAAACTCTGCCGTGAAAGCGCTAGAGATAAACTCTAT
>CAKMZG010000044.1:0-10572 GCA_929200335.1 uncultured Alphaproteobacteria bacterium
TCACAATCTTCCAAGATAAGTCTTTCACATTTAAGATGAAAACGCCTCCTGCGTCTTTTCTTCTTAAGAAAGCTGCTAATTTGCAAAAAGCATCTCAAACACCGGGTCGTGGTGCTGCTGTTGCATCTGTTACGCGTGCTCAAGTGCAAGAAATTGCTGAGACTAAAATGAAAGATTTGAATGCTAATGATATTGATGCTGCGATGAAAATCATCGAAGGTCAAGCGCGTTCAATGGGTATTGAGGTGTCAGGCTAATGGCTAAGTTTGGAAAACGTACGGCGGCTGTTCGTGAAAAAATTGACCGCAATAAATTATACTCAATCGCTGAGGCTGTTAGCTTTGTTAAAGAGGCTGCTAACGCAAAATTTGATGAAACTGTAGAAGTTGCATTGAATCTTGGTGTTGATCCTCGTCACGCTGACCAAATGGTGCGTGGTGTTGTGAATTTGCCAAATGGTACAGGCCGCGATGTTCGTGTTGCTGTATTTGCTAAAAACGAAAAAGCAGATGAAGCGAAAGCTGCGGGTGCTGATATCGTTGGTGCAGAAGATTTGATGGAAGCTGTTCAATCAGGTAAGATTGATTTCGATCGTTGTATTGCAACTCCTGATATGATGCCAGTCGTTGGTCGTTTGGGTAAAGTGTTGGGTCCTCGTAACCTTATGCCAAATCCAAAAACTGGCACAGTGACACCTGATGTTGCTGCTGCTGTTAAGGCTGCTAAGGGTGGAGCTGTTGAATTCCGTGTGGAAAAAGCAGGTATCATTCAAGCTGGCGTTGGTAAGGCATCATTTGATGCGGCTAAAATTGAAGAGAATTTTAAAGCTCTAGTTGATGCTGTGATGAAAGCAAAGCCTGCAGGTGCTAAAGGCACATATTTGCAACGTGTTGCTATCTCATCAACAATGGGGCCTGGCATTAAGGTTGATCCATCATCTGTATTGGATGTCTAGCTCATAGAGTTATCCTAGGTGATTGGTTTAATTGAGCCATAATAAGAATTATTCCGCGAGATTTGAAAAAGTCGCGGAATATGTTCAAAGAGAAAAATAATTTTGATCTTTGAACCTCCTGTCCGAGACTGTAGGTGGTGGGTTGTAAAACTTGCTTTAATACAAGAATTGGGTCGAGCAGGTTTAGATTTGGAGCGGCTGTTGGCTGTGAACAATTTTAAGCTGTACAACTTTACTCTATGTGTCTACAATCGATGTGCAGAAGATATAATAGTTTTACTTTTATTTCGTTCAAACTTTTTCGCCTTGTCGCTTTTCTTAAGAGAAGTATGCAAGGGGGCAGGAACCTCGAGCGTCACTTTTAAAAACTTCCTGAATTGGAGGTGGTTAGAAGCGGCAAAGGCAAACCGATGGTGATCGTGAAAATGTGAGCCGTCAAACTGGAGAGACTAAGTGGAAAAAGCGGAAAAGCTCGAATTTGTCTCAACAATGAACGAAACGTTGAAAGACACTGGTTCTATTGTTGTAGCCCACTATGCGGGTCTAACTGTGGCTGATATGACTACATTGCGTAGTCAAATGCAGGATGCAGGTGGAACTGTTAAAGTAGCAAAAAACCGTCTTATGAAACTTGCTCTTAAAGGCACGGAAATTGAACATATCTCTGATTTGTTCTCTGGCCCAACTGTAATCGCCTATTCAGACGATCCAGTTGCTGCTCCTAAAGTCGCTGTAGAATTTGCTAAGAAAAACGAAAACCTCGTTGTTCTTGGTGGTGCTATGGGCGAAACCAACCTTGATGTGAATGGTGTGAAGTCTCTTGCTTCTCTTCCATCACTTGATGAGTTGCGTGGTAAACTTGTTGGTCTTCTACAAGCACCAGCAGGCAAAATCGCACAACTTACCAACGCACCAGCTGGTGCTGTTGCTCGTGTTGTCGGAGCATATGCTGCAAAATAAGAGTGGGTCTATTAAGACACATAGAATATTAAATCTCTAAACTATTAAGTTTGAACGTATAAGGAATATTATCATGGCTGATCTAGCAAAGATCGTAGAAGAACTTTCAGCTCTAACTGTAATGGAAGCTGCTGAACTATCTAAACTTTTGGAAGAAACTTGGGGTGTGTCTGCTGCTGCTCCTGTAGCTGTTGCTGCTGCTGGTGGTGCACCTGCTGAAGCTGCTGAAGAAAAAGACGAATTTGATGTTGTGCTAACTGATGCTGGCGCACAAAAAATTAACGTTATTAAAGAAGTTCGCGGCATCACAGGTCTTGGCTTGAAAGAAGCTAAAGATCTTGTTGAAGGCGCACCTAAAGCTGTTAAAGAAGGCATTTCTAAAGGTGAAGCTGAAGAAATTCAGAAGAAACTTGAAGAAGCTGGCGCTAAGGTTGAACTTAAGTAAGTTCTTAACCTTGCCTTTAACGCTCAAAATTGAGTGTTAAATGAATGAATTTGGCCTCGGATCCGTCCGGGGCCGCCTCTGTATGAAGGAGCAGGTATTTTATTACTTGCAATTATTAACCTGTTGAAACAGGTGTCCTGAGGGTCCGATTGGATGGGGCCTTTTGGCGACAGGTTTCAACTCAAGTCAGAAACGGTATTTGGTTGGCCTCAAATATCCCCCTGGCAGCTCGAAGGAACGATGATGGCTCAAAACCACGTTTTTAATGGTCGTAAGCGCGTACGAAAATATTTTGGAAATATCACTGAAGTAGCAGAAATGCCAAATCTGATCGAGGTGCAAAAAGCATCTTATGATCAATTTTTAATGGTCGAAGAGCCAGAAGGCGGTCGTGCTAATGAAGGTTTGCAAGCGGTATTTAATTCCGTATTTCCTATTTCTGATTTCACAGGTGCTGCGTCTTTAGAATTTTTATCTTATTCATATGACCAACCTAAATATGATGTTGACGAATGTCGTCAACGTGACATGACCTATTCTGCACCACTGAAAGTGACTTTGCGTCTTGTGGTGTTTGATGTGGATGAAGATACAGGTGCAAAATCTGTTCGTGATATTAAAGAACAAGATGTTTACATGGGCGACATGCCTTTGATGACTTCAAACGGTACGTTCGTTGTGAATGGTACTGAGCGTGTTATCGTATCTCAAATGCACAGATCACCAGGTGTATTCTTTGATCATGATAAGGGTAAAACACACTCATCAGGTAAATTGCTTTTTGCTTCTCGTATCATTCCTTACCGTGGTTCATGGTTAGATATTGAATTTGATGCAAAAGACATTGTTTATGCACGTATTGATCGTCGCCGCAAAATTCCTGCGACAACGCTTCTTATGGCGCTTGGTCTTGATGGTGAAGAAATCCTATCAACATTCTATTCAAGTTGCGTATTTTCACGCAATGACGAGAATTGGAAGGTGCCTTTTAATCCAGATCAATTGAAAGGTTCTAAGCCAGCACTAGATATCATTGATGGTGATACTGGTGAGGTGATAATCGAGGCTGGTAAAAAAGTTACCGCCCGCATGTTGAAGCAATTGAGTGAGAAGGGCGTTAAAACCCTTAGCGCGCCATTAGATGATATTTATGGCCGCTATATCGCAGAAGATATTGTTAACATGGATACTGGTGAGATTTATGCTGAAGCTGGTGATGAGATTGATGAGAAGCTTTTAAACAGCTTGTTTGAGCAAGGTTATAATGATCTGCCTGTGCTTGAGATTGATCACATTAATGTTGGTGCTTATATTCGTAACACATTGGCTGCTGATAAAAATGATTCACACCAAGATGCTCTGTTTGACATCTACCGCGTGATGCGCCCAGGTGAACCACCAACCATGGAAACTGCGCAGGCTATGTTCAATTCATTATTCTTTGAAGAAGAGCGTTATGATCTATCGGCTGTTGGTCGTGTGAAAATGAACATGCGTCTTGATTTGGATGTGGATGATACAGTTCGTGTTCTTCGTAAAGAAGATATTTTGGAAGTTGTGAAAACCCTTGTTGGTCTTCGCGACGGTCATGGCGAAATTGATGACATTGATAACCTTGGCAACCGTCGTGTTCGCTCTGTTGGTGAGTTGATGGAAAATCAATATCGCATCGGTCTATTGCGTATGGAGCGTGCTATTAAAGAGCGTATGTCTTCCATTGAGATCGATACAGTGATGCCGCATGATTTGATTAATGCAAAGCCTGCAGCAGCAGCTGTTCGTGAGTTCTTTGGATCAAGTCAATTGTCTCAATTTATGGATCAGACGAACCCATTGTCTGAGATTACCCATAAACGTCGTCTATCAGCACTAGGACCTGGTGGTCTAACCCGCGAACGCGCTGGCTTTGAGGTGCGCGATGTGCATCCAACACACTACGGTCGTATTTGTCCGATTGAAACTCCAGAGGGTCCAAACATTGGTTTGATCAACTCGCTAGCAACATTTGCTCGTGTGAATAAATATGGTTTCATTGAAGGCCCTTACCGTAAAGTGATTGATGGCAAGGTAACCGATGAGGTGATTTATCTTTCCGCTATGGAAGAGGCTAAATACACTGTTGCTCAGGCTAATGCTGTATTAAAAGATGACAATTCATTTGATAATGAATTCATCATTTCGCGTCATGCGGGCGAGGTTTTAATGGCGCCGCGAGATCAAGTTGATCTTATGGATGTGTCACCAAAGCAGTTAGTATCTGTTGCGGCTTCTCTAATTCCATTCCTAGAAAACGATGACGCCAACCGTGCGTTGATGGGCTCTAACATGATGCGTCAGGCTGTGCCATTGGTACGTGCTGAAGCGCCATTTGTTGGTACAGGTATGGAGCATGTTGTGGCTCGTGATTCTGGTGCTGCTATTTGTGCGCGTCGTACTGGTATTGTTGATCAGGTGGATGCAACCCGTATCGTTGTTCGTGTAACGGAAGATGTGGATGCTTCTGAATCAGGTGTTGATATCTATCGCTTGATGAAGTTCCAACGTTCAAACCAAAGCACATGTATTAACCAACGCCCACTTGTGCGTGTTGGGGATCATATCAATAAAGGCGATATTTTAGCCGATGGTCCATCAACGGATCTTGGTGATTTGGCCCTTGGCCGTAACGTGCTTGTGGCCTTTATGCCATGGAACGGTTACAACTTTGAGGATTCCATCCTATTATCTGAGCGCATTGTGCGTGATGATGTTTTCACCTCAATTCACATTGAAGAATTTGAAGTGATGGCACGTGATACCAAAATGGGGCCAGAGGAAATCACGCGTGATATTCCTAATGTTTCTGAAGAGGCGTTGAAAAACCTTGATGAGGCGGGCATTACCTATATTGGTGCTGAAGTTGGCCCTGGTGATATTTTGGTGGGTAAAATCACACCAAAAGGCGAAAGCCCAATGACACCTGAGGAAAAACTTCTCCGTGCGATCTTTGGCGAAAAAGCCAGTGATGTTCGTGATACATCGCTTCGCATGTCACCAGGTGCTTTTGGTACTGTTGTGGAAGTTCGTGTTTTCAACCGTCATGGTATTGAAAAAGATGAACGTGCAATGTCTATCGAGCGTGAAGAAATTGAAGCGCTAGCAAAAGACCGTGATGATGAGCAAGCTATTCTTGATCGTAATACTTATGGTCGTTTGTCAGACATGCTTATGGGCTATGTTGGATCAGCAGGTCCAAAAGGCTTTAAAGTAGGTTCAAAAGTAACTGAAGAAGTATTGGCCGAATATCCTCGTTCACAGTGGTGGTTGTTTGCTTTAGAAGACGAAAAAGCACAATCTGCTGTTGAAGCACTTCGTAATCAATATGATGACAGCAAGAAATTGCTTGAAGGCCGCTTCATGGATAAGGTTGAAAAACTTCAACGTGGTGATGAGTTATCGCCTGGTGTGATGAAAATGGTTAAAGTTTTCGTTGCTATCAAGCGTAAGCTACAGCCTGGTGATAAGATGGCTGGTCGACATGGTAACAAAGGGGTTGTGTCTCGCATCCTACCTGTTGAAGATATGCCATTCTTGGAAGACGGTACGCATGCCGACATTGTGTTGAACCCACTTGGGGTGCCATCACGAATGAACGTTGGGCAGATTTTAGAAACCCATTTGGGTTGGGCTGCTGCTGGCATGGGTAGGCAAATCGGTGAGATGATCAAGGCTTATAATAAGTCTGGTGACATCAAGCCGCTTCGTAGCACCATGGAGTACCTCTATCCTAAATATGAGCGCAATGAGCCTGTTCATGATTTTGATGATGAGAGTATCATGCGTCTTGCGGATCAGACAAAACATGGTGTTTGCATTGCAACGCCTGTTTTTGATGGTGCACATGAGCCAGATATCGTTGAGATGTTGGAAAAAGCTGGCCTTAATGGTTCAGGTCAATCCACACTTTATGATGGCCGTACGGGTGAACAATTCGACCGTCAGGTGACAATGGGCTATATTTATATGCTTAAACTTCACCACTTGGTTGATGATAAAATCCATGCGCGATCTATCGGTCCATATTCGCTTGTGACGCAACAACCATTGGGCGGTAAAGCTCAATTTGGTGGTCAGCGTTTTGGTGAGATGGAAGTGTGGGCATTGGAAGCTTATGGCGCAGCCTATACGCTTCAAGAAATGTTGACAGTGAAATCCGATGATGTTGCTGGCCGTACTAAGGTTTATGAAAGCATTGTTCGTGGTGATGATGCCTTTGAAACCGGTATTCCAGAAAGCTTCAACGTATTGATCAAAGAGATGCGTTCACTGGGTCTAAATGTGGAATTGGATAATACCCAAGCTCACTTAGAAGACATGAGTGAAGAAGGTGAAGATCCAGACGGTTCTCCTGAAGGTGATACACCTGATGGCGACGCAGATCTATCTGACGCAGCTGAATAAATGACAAGCGCGGGAGATGTCCCGCGCATGTTATCCTTAGCACTCTTTGAACTGGTATATATTTTAAAGAGTTTTTGAATTTCAAGAAATGGAACAGTCCATTTCGCATCAAAGAGCCAGAGGCTCGAAGGAGACAGGCACATGAACCAAGAGGTCATGAACATCTTCAACGCACAGGCAAATGCGCAAACATTTGACTCGATTAAAATTTCGATTGCAGCGCCTGAGAAAATTCTATCTTGGTCATTCGGTGAAATTAAGAAGCCGGAAACCATCAATTACCGTACCTTCAAACCAGAGCGTGATGGTCTTTTCTGTTCACGTATTTTTGGTCCGATGAAAGACTATGAATGTCTTTGCGGTAAATATAAACGTATGAAATATAAAGGCATCATTTGTGAAAAATGTGGTGTTGAAGTTACCCTTTCTAAAGTACGTCGTGAGCGTATGGGTCACATCGAATTAGCATCACCTGTTGCTCATATTTGGTTCTTAAAATCATTGCCATCACGCATTGGCTTGCTGCTTGATCTTACTCTTAAAGATCTTGAGCGTGTTTTGTATTTTGAAAGCTTTGTTGTAACTGAGCCTGGCCTTACGCCACTTGGTGAGTATCAGCTTTTGAGCGAAGAAGAATACATGGATGCTCAAGATGAATTTGGTGAAGATTCATTCACAGCCATGATCGGCGCGGAAGCTATTCATGAAATGCTTGCTGGCCTTGATCTTGAAAAATTAGCAGTTGATCTGCGCGGTGAGATTGCTGATACAACTTCTGAGTTGAAGTTGAAAAAGCTTTCAAAGCGCTTGAAGACAACTGAAGCATTCTTGGAAAGTGGTAATCGTCCTGAGTGGATGATTATGAAAATTGTTCCAGTAATCCCGCCAGACCTTCGTCCTCTAGTGCCACTAGATGGCGGTCGTTTTGCAACGTCTGATTTGAATGATCTTTATCGTCGTGTGATTAACCGTAACAACCGCTTGAAGCGTTTGATGGAGCTCCGCGCACCTGATATTATCGTACGTAACGAAAAGCGTATGTTGCAAGAATCTGTTGATGCCTTGTTTGATAATGGCCGTCGCGGTCGTACCATTACAGGTACAAATAAGCGCCCACTAAAATCATTATCTGATATGCTTAAAGGTAAGCAAGGTCGTTTCCGTCAAAACTTACTTGGTAAGCGTGTTGACTATTCTGGTCGTTCTGTGATCGTTGTGGGTCCTGAATTGAAATTGCATCAATGTGGCCTGCCTAAAAAAATGGCTTTGGAACTGTTCAAACCATTCATCTATGCAAAATTAGATGCCCGTGGTTTGTCATCAACTGTGAAGCAAGCCAAAAAATTGGTGGAAAAAGAGCGTCCAGAAGTTTGGGATATCTTAGATGAAGTTATCCGTGAACATCCTGTTATGCTTAACCGCGCGCCAACCCTTCACAGACTTGGTATTCAGGCTTTTGAACCTACTTTGATTGAAGGTAAAGCGATCCATTTGCACCCATTGGTTTGTGCAGCTTTTAACGCTGACTTTGATGGTGACCAAATGGCGGTTCACGTGCCGCTATCTCTTGAAGCACAATTGGAAGCGCGTGTTTTGATGATGTCCACAAACAACATCTTGCATCCAGCCAATGGTCAACCGATCATTGTGCCATCTCAGGATATCGTTTTAGGTTTATACTATCTTTCAATCGTGGCTGAAAATGAGCCGGGTGAGGGCATGGTATTTGCTGATATGGGTGAATTGCACCATGCGCTAGAAAATGGCGTTGTGACATTGCACACCAAAATTAAAGGTCGTTATAAATCTGTAGATGCTGAAGGTAATCCCACCAGTGCGATTTATGAAACAACGCCTGGTCGTATGATCATGGGTGAGTTGTTACCTAAAAATCCTGGCGTACCATTTGAGATTTGTAACCAAGAGATGACTAAAAAACAAATCTCTGTAATGATTGATACGGTTTACCGTAACTGCGGTCAAAAAGAGACTGTTATCTTCTGTGACCAGATCATGACATTAGGTTTTGGCCATGCTTGCCGTGCGGGTATTTCATTCGGTAAAGATGACATCTTGATCCCTGAGACCAAGAAGAAAATGATCGATGATACCAACGCATTGAACAAAGAATATGAGCAACAATATAACGACGGTTTGATTACTCAAGGCGAGAAATACAACAAAGTTGTTGATGCTTGGGGTAAGGTAACAGAGCGTGTTGCTGATGAGATGATGGATGAGATTAGAGCTGTTAAGTTCAATGACGAAGGTCGTCAAGAACAAATGAACTCAATTTATATGATGTCTCGTTCTGGTGCTCGTGGTTCTCGTGACCAAATGCGTCAATTAGGTGGTATGCGTGGCTTGATGGCTAAGCCATCTGGTGAGATTATTGAAACGCCAATCATTTCAAACTTTAAAGAAGGTTTGACCGTGATGGAATACTTTAACTCCACCCACGGAGCGCGTAAAGGTCTTGCTGATACTGCGCTTAAAACTGCTAACTCTGGTTATTTGACGCGTCGTCTTGTGGATGTTGCTCAAGATTGCATCATCAATGAGCGCGATTGTGGCACAACCAATGGATTGACCATGCAGGCGATTGTGGATGCTGGTAACGTTGTGGCATCACTTGCCCAGCGTATTGCTGGCCGTGCGTCAGCAGATGATGTTGTCCACCCGATTTCTGGTGAGGTTATGGTTGCTGCTGGTGAGAGCATTGAGGAAAAAGTTGCTGAGGCCATTGAAGAAGCTGGTATTCAACAAGTTAAAATTCGCTCTGCGCTTACTTGTGAAACTAAAACCGGTATCTGTGGCACTTGTTATGGTCGTGACCTTGCACGTGGTACACCGGTTAACCTTGGTGAAGCTGTTGGTGTTATAGCAGCTCAATCTATTGGTGAGCCTGGCACGCAGCTTACAATGCGTACCTTCCACTTAGGCGGTACTGCGAAGGTTGTTGATAGCTCATTCATTGAGGCATCTTATGAAGGCACTATTAAATTGCGTAACCGCAATGTGGCGCGTGATTCAGAAGGCCGTTTAATTGCTATGGCACGTAACATGGCTGTTATCATTGTTGATGATAAAGGCAAGGAACGTGCAACGCACCGTATTACCTATGGTTCTCGTCTACATGTGGATGAAGGTGATAGCGTTAAACAAGGTCAACGTATGGCGGAATGGGATCCTTATACTCGTCCAATTCTATCATCTGTTGATGGTAAAGTTGATTTTGAAGACTTGGTTGATGGTGTATCTGTGGTTGAAAATGCTGATGAGAACACCGGTATTACTAAGCGTTCAGTGATTGACTGGCGTGCTAATCCACGTGGCGCTGATCTAAAGCCTGCAATCGTTATTCGCGATGAAAAAGGTGAGATCATCAAATTAGCTAAAATTGGCGAAGCGCGCTTCCAACTATCTATTGATGCAATTTTGTCAGTGGATACAGGTGATGCGGTTAAAGCGGGTGACGTGATTGCGCGTCTACCACTTGAATCTGCCAAAACGAAAGACATTACGGGTGGTCTGCCACGCGTTGCGGAATTGTTTGAAGCTCGCCGTCCAAAAGATTGTGCTATCATTGCTGAAGTTGATGGTACCATCCGCTTTGGCCGTGACTATAAAAACAAACGTCGCGTCTTAATTGAGCCGCATGAAGAAGGCATGGAGCCAGTGGAATATCTTATTCCAAAGGGCAAGTCTTTCCATTATCAAGAGGGCGATGCCATTGAAAAAGGCGAATATATTTTGGAAGGCAACCCAGCCC
>CAKMZG010000044.1:10582-15634 GCA_929200335.1 uncultured Alphaproteobacteria bacterium
ACCCAGCCCCACACGATATTTTAGCAATTTCTGGCGTTGAAGCACTTGCATCTTATTTGGTAAATGAAATTCAAGAAGTTTACCGCCTCCAAGGTGTGGGCATCAATGATAAGCACATTGAGGTTATTGTACGTCAAATGCTTCAGAAAGTTGAAATTTCTGAACCAGGTGACAGTGCGATGATGCGCGGTGAGCAAATGGATCGCATCGAAATGGAATTGATGAACGAGAAATTGATCGAAGAAGGCAAGGCGCCTGCGGAAGGTACACCAGTTCTACTGGGTATCACTAAAGCAAGCTTGCAAACCCGGTCATTCATCTCTGCTGCATCCTTCCAAGAGACAACTCGCGTACTTACTGAGGCCGCAGTTGCTGGTAAATACGATACCCTTGATGGTCTAAAAGAGAACGTGATCGTGGGCCGTTTGATCCCTGCTGGTACAGGTGGGGTGATGAGCCAAGTTCGCCGTATTGCAACTTCGCGCGATGATCTGATTGTGGATGAGCGTCGTAAAGAAGAAGAAGCTGCAAGCACCGCTGCCCTTATGGATTTATCAGATGAGACTGTTGATCCTGCTCAAGCTGAGCAACCAGGCGAGTAAGCTTAGATTTATTTGAATTTAAGACCCCTTGAGCAGTAATGCTTGAGGGGTTTTTTATTGAGCTACAGTACTTGAAATTGTTGCGAATCATTCCTATCTAAGTGTAGGGAAGTAGCCAACTATCAGTATATTTGATTAAAATAGGAGCAGGCATTTGATAAAAAAAAATGATGGAATGCATTCAGATTCTGCTTTTGCTTTATTTGATAATAATTATAAGAAAGATGCTCCTTCTTTTTTGTTTGAAGGATTAGAGCGTTTGGTGGAGGTGCCACTAGGTGGCGATGTTACTTCTGCGCTTACTAAGATGGAAGAGGGGCTTGATCAAGGGTTATATGCTGCTGGATTCTTAAGTTATGAGGCGGCCAATGGGCTTTCTTTAAAGCTGCCTATTCATGATGCTGCTGGCACCGCAGGGCATCAATTGCCTGTTCTTCAATTTGGCCTGTTTAAACATAAGCATGATTTGACGAATGATCAAGTCGAGAGCTATCTTAAAAACAAAAAGCAAAGCAATGATTATAGCCTAAAGGGTGGTGAATTAGAGCAATCGCAAGCCACCTATGAGGCCGCTCTTTTAAAGGTGCAAGAGCATATTGAAGCAGGCGATACATATCAGCTTAATTATACCTCGCGTTATGGTTTTTCTCATGAGGGGGACAGAATTGCTTTTTATGAGGATTTGCGCAACAAGCAGCCCGTACAATATGGCGCGCTATTGCAGATGGGAGAGGTGGAATTGTTTTCACGTTCTCCTGAATTGTTTTTTAAAAAACAGTCAAAGCAATTAACGGTTAAGCCGATGAAAGGTACCGCTCTTCGTGGTTCGAGCGCCCCTGAAGATGCAGCTCAAAAACAGTTTTTGAAAAGTGATGATAAAAACCGATCTGAGAACATCATCATAGTGGACCTTCTGCGCAATGATTTGGGGCGGATTGCCGATACTGGCACTGTGCATGTGGAAAAGCTTTTAGAGGTTGAAACCTATGAAACGGTACATCAAATGACCTCAACCATTGGCTGTGAAATTGATCACAATATCTCTTTGGAGAAGCTGTTTTCAAATATATTTCCTTGCGGTTCAATTACTGGCGCACCTAAAAAACGTACCATGGAAATCATAGCTGATTTAGAAAATTCGCCTCGCGGGATTTATACGGGTTCTATGGGATATATATTGCCCAACCGTGATATGTGCTTTAATGTGGCCATTCGTACCATTGAGATGCAAGCAAATGGTGAATGTCGTATGGGGCTTGGTGGTGGGATTACCATCCAGTCAGATCCATCGGATGAATATCAAGAATGTTTGAATAAGGGTAAATTCTTATTCCAACTCATGGCAGATAAATTAGAGCAAGTAAGCTAATGATTGTATTGATTGATAATTATGACAGCTTTACCTATAACATCGTGCAATATCTGCGTGAGTTAAAGGCCGATGTTTTAATCTTACGTAATGATGAGGAAACAGTTGATCAAATTATAAGCCGCAAACCTAGCGGGATATTATTATCACCAGGCCCTGGGCGGCCAGAAGAATCTGGCGTGTCCTTCGATCTTTTAAAACACCAAGTTATTACTAGATCTCATGTTCCACTATTGGGCGTATGTCTTGGTCATCAAATCATAGCTGAATATTTTGGCGCTGACGTTATTAATGCACCAAGAGTAATGCACGGGAAAACATCCCACATGCAGCATGATGACAAGGGTGTCTTTAAAGGGTTGCGTAATCCGCTTGAAATTGGTCGTTATCATTCGCTTATTGTTGATGGCTCGACTATGCCAGAATGCTTAGATGTATCTGGCTTTGTTAATTATGAGGGTAGTCAAGAGATCATGGGATTACGTCATAAGATGCTGCCAATTGAAGGGGTTCAGTTTCATCCTGAATCTGTTTTAACCCAAGATGGGCATGGGGTGTTTCAGAATTTTTTAGCGCAAGTGGCGAGTGCGGAGGCAAAATATGATCCAGTCCTTTGCACTGCTTGAGAGTATCTTATGGGAACGCCAAAGCGGTTATTGGTTGTTAGATAGGCATCTTGCCCGCTTGCAAGCATCATGCGATGCGCTAGGCTTTCCTTATGATCAATCTTTAGTGCAAGAGGTATTAGAAGATTGTGTTGATGTTGCTGATGGAGAGCATTTCAAAACGCGTTTTGAGTTTCATAAAGATGGTTCAGTTCACTCGAATTTAGAAGCTATAGAACCTATTAGTCCTAAGACAATTTGGAAAATTGCAATTGCACCTCAGCGCTTGAATAAAGCCGATCCCTTAATCTATCACAAAACCACAAAGCGTGACTTCTATTCACAAGCACTGCAATGGGGCAAAGATAATCACGCGGTTAATGAAGTTTTATTGCTTAATGAAGATGAGCAATTTTGTGAAGGCAGCTATTGCAATTTATTCGTAGAGCGCGATGATATTTTACTAACCCCTCCTGTTTCAAATGGTCTTTTGGCCGGTACTTTTCGTGGGCAATTGATTGAAGAAGGTAAAGCTGTCGAGGCAGATATCTCTCTTGAGATGCTGCAAGAGTTGCCCATATTTATGGGAAATTCTGTTCGTGGTTTAATTCGCGCAGAGCTTATTTAGAGTGATGCATTTGAATTCATATAAATGCATCAAGCTCTAATTGCACTCATTCTTCTTTATCATCTTTCGCATTGATCAACTTTTCCAAGCCCTCAATATGCACATGGCGTTGTGGGAATGGGATGTTAATATCAGCTTCACGCAGCGCTTTTAAAATGGCAAATCGCAGATCACTTTTCACAAAAGCACCATTGCCAATGTCTTTTAAGTAAGCACGCAATTCAAATTCAAGCGCATCAGCACCCATGTTTAAAAACAACACATGAGGCTCAGGATAATTTAAAATGCCTTTGTGTTCTTTTGCGCATTCAATAAGAATATCGCGAACCTGTTCGGGATCAGAATTGTAATCTGTGCCAACTGCAACTTTGATCCGTCCCAATTCATTTCTAAATGTCCAGTTGCTCACAGGTTCAGTGATCAAAGTTTGGTTTGGTACGATGATGGTGGAACGATCAAAGGTTTCTATCTGTGTGGAGCGAACAGAAATATTGCGCACTGTACCTTCACCGCCACTGGTGATGATCCAGTCACCAACTTTAATTGGGCGCTCTGCTAAAAGGATAAGACCAGAAACAAAATTACCCACTATGGATTGTAAGCCAAAACCAATGCCCACTGATAGAGCACCAAAGATGATGGCCAAGTTTTGGAAGTTTAAACCTGCATAGGTGGCTGCAAAGAGGCAGACAATGATCGTGCCTGTATAACCAAATACAGTGCTGATAGAATTGCGCACCCCATGGTCTAATTCTGTTGTGGGTAGATATTGATTGCCCAACCAGTTTTGAATGGCCTTGGTCGCAGCGAAACCCAATATGGCAATAACAATGACTGTTAAAATTGTTGCAGGTGATATGACAATATTACCAATGGAAAAACCAAAGAATGCGCGCTTTATCCAAATGAACCAGTCGCTGCTATAGAAGCCAAAGTTTTCTGCTAAAATCGCAACGAATAACAATACAATGAGAATGCGCATAAAGCCAACTAGGATGACACCTGCTTGGCGAATGCGATTGTGTTTTAGGCCAAAAAAGTTGGAAAGATCACGGGTGAAGCTGCTGTTTTGATGGAAGAGCTGGCTTAGGGCATTGTCAATAATTTCTAAAAACAACCAGAAGAATGCAGAAGTGATGACAAGGTTATAAATGAGGGTTGTAGAAAATTCTGCAAGGTTAATATAACCCGTCAAAATTGCTGCAAGTATGAGTAAGGTTAGTACCCATAAAACAGGGCGGCCAATTCGCCAGTTGATTAATGTTTGATGAGATTCAATGCTGATTTCATTTTCACGGTGATTTTTTGTGACAATATATAAAACACTTGCACTGATGAAAATTGTAATAGCAGCATAGATAATATTAAATCCATCATTCAGCCCTTCAGGAAAAGCTGATACCAGATTTGAGTTGTTTATGAATTGATGAATGAAAACATTAATCGCTGCAAAGTTTAAAAAAGTGAAGATGCGTTTTGCAGTTGGTGTGGTGACACGAAAAATACGCTTTGTTTCATCTCTTGGACTTAAGAAAATGCGAGCCAAAACATAAAGCAAAATACCATAACTGAAAGATTTATATATGGCCGTAGATACATTGGCTATTGTTGTATTTGCAAAAGATGATAGCTCTAGAATGGCCGTAAGTGCAGCTATAAAATAGAGTGGTAGAATGGCTTGTTTAAAAATACTAAAGAGAGCCTCAATGCTAATTTTTGCTCTTGAGTTTATTCTTCTGCGTAACAATATATTGCGTAAGAAACGAACAATAAAAAACGTGGCTACGGCTAAAACAGCAAGCAGACCTTGAAATAAAACAAAGATAGACCAATCGCCAAGACTCATAT
>CAKMZG010000045.1 GCA_929200335.1 uncultured Alphaproteobacteria bacterium
TTATCTTTGCTAACCTTGGTCTAACAGATGATGCATTAGGTGATGATGTTAACAAAAACTATACACTTTCAACTGATCTAGCTTCAGTAACAGGTGATATTGCTAAGAAGGTTCTAACAGCTAATGTTACAGGTGGTGGTAAAATCTATGATGGTACTACTGATGTAACAATGACTGGTGAAGATGCGCTTGCTCTAACACTTGATACAACTGATCTAATTGCTGGTGATGAAGCTTCAATTGATACATCTGTTGCTTATACAGCAGCCTTTGCAAGTAAGAATGCAGGTACACAGAATATCTCTGTAACTAATGCAGCGTTAACAGGTGCTCAAAGTGCAAACTATGAGCTTGCTACAGTTGCTGGTTCTGCTGAAATTGCTAAGAAACAACTTTCAGCTACATTAACTGCTGATGCTAAGACATATGATGGTACAACAGCTACTCAAAATTCAGGTGTTGTAATTTCTGGTCTTGTAAGTGGTGAATTCGTAACCTTAAACTCTGGTTATGAAGTAACATTTGCTGACAAAAATGTAGAACGTGATGGATCAGGCGTGATCATTGCTAAGGATCTTAAAGCTACTAATCTGAATATTACAGGTGCTAGCGGTACTGATCTGAATAACTATCAGTATGACTTTACTACTGATTATACTGGTTCAGCTAAAATTGTTACGAAAACTCTTAGTGTAACAGCTGCTGCTGAGAATAAGATTTATGATGGTACTACTGGTGCTTCTGGTTCAGTTGTAATCAATGCAGGTCAATTAGTAGCTACTGATGTAGATGTTAAAATCGATAATAATGCTCTTACAGCAAGCTTTGCTGATAAGAATGCTGCTGATGGTGTTAATGTAACGTTTGCTGATGTTGCACTTTCTAATACAATCAACTCAGGTAACTATGAGCTTGATTTAGGTAGTGCTGTGGTAGCGACCGCTAATATTGCTAAGAAAGTACTTGGCGTGACTGCAACTGGTGGCCGCAAAACTTATGACGGCACTACTGATGCTGATGTTACTTATGAAGTTAATGCAAGTGATATTGTTAGCATTAATGGTACTGCTGATGACGTAACGCTTAACTCTGAATTTGCTTCCGCAGCATTTGCTGATAAGAATGCGGCGGTTGGTAAAACTGTTACAATTACTGGCTTGAATGTTTCAGGTGACGATGCAGCAAATTATACCATTGGTACGCTTGCTCATACTGCAACCATTGATAAACGTGGCCTAACGGCAACTATTACAGCTGATACTCGCGATTATGATGGTTCAACAGATGTAACAACGGCTCAAAACCTTGCTATTACCTTCGATGATGGTAAAAAAGTAGTAGGTGATGATGTTGCACTGAATTCTGATTATGCTGTTAGCTATGCATCTGAAAATGCTGGTGCTGATATTGTTCTGAGTGCAACAAATATAGGCATTGTTGGTGCTGATGCAGCAAACTACACTTTCACTAGTGCAGATGCTACAGGTACTGCTGATATCAATAAGAAGACATTGACATTAGTTGCTGATACTTCAGATGCTAATAAAATCTATGATGGCAACACAAATGTTGATGTTGACTTCAGCCTATCAGGTGGTGTTAACGGTGAAAATGTTGCTCTTGCAGCAGGCAATAGTGTGGCATTTGCTGATGCTAATGCAGGTGAAGGCAAAGGAATTGTTCTAACTGGCTTTGCATTGGATACAGCATCTCAAACTAACTATGAGCTTGCCGCACTTCCTGAACTGGAAGCTAACATTGCTAAGCGTGTATTGAACTTAGATGTGTCTGGTGGTCGTAAAACATACGATGGTAGTGATGCAGTTGGTTCAACTTTCCAAATGGGACTTACTGAAAGTGAGTTTGTAACTGGTGAAACAATTAGTCTGAATACTGATAACAGCACTGTTAAGTTTGAAAATAAAAATGCTGCAGTAGGTAAAAATATCATTATTTCTGGATTGTCGTTGTCTGGCACAACAGCATCTAACTATGAGATTGCGCCTATTACACATCAATCTACAATTGATAAACGAAATCTAGCAGCTACTATTACTGCTGATGCTCGTGACTATGATGGTACAAAAGATGTAACAGAGGCTCAAGATCTTACTATTGCCTTCAATGATGGTATGAAAATAGTGGGTGATCAGGTTACATTGAATGCAGATTATGAAGTTAACTATGGATCAAAAAATGCCGCTACAGGTATCGCTTTGACAACTTCAAATCTAGGTATTGTTGGTGCAGATGCAGCTAACTATACTTTCGAAGGTGCTACTGGTACTGCTGATATCAATAAGAAAACATTGTCTTTAGTTGCTGACATGTCAGACGCAAATAAAACGTATGACGGCAACACAGATGTAGAAGTTGATTTCAGCCTAGCAGGTGGTGTTAGCGGTGAAACTGTTGCGCTTGCAACAGGTTATGCGGCGGCATTTGAAGATGCTAATGCAGGTACGGATAAAGAACTTATTCTTACTGGCTTTGCATTGGATACGGCATCTCAAGTTAACTATGAGCTTGCTGATAGTCCTGATCTAGAGGCTGATATTGCTAAGCGTGTGCTTGCTGTTAATATGCAATATGGTGACAAAACTTACGATGGTGGTCTTGATGCTGGTAGCAATATTGAAGCAACTCTTGTAACAGACAATATTGTTTCTTCTGATACAATTGGACTTGATGCATCAAATATGTCAGCTAAGTTTGCTAATAAAAATGCTGGCACTAATAAAAATGTAATTATCAGTAACTTGTTGTTAACGGGTGAAAAAGCATCTAACTACGAGATTGCCCCAATCACCCATCAAGCTAATATTAATAAATTGGCTCTGACAGCTAGCATTGAAGGTGATGATAAGACTTATGATGGTACAACTAACGTTGAGAATGCAAATGTTATCTTTAACAACAAAGTTGCTAATGATGATATTGTTCTAAGCGCTGGTTATAGCATTAAGTTTGCTTCTAAGAATGCAGGTTCTGATGTTGATCTAAAAGCAACTGGCCTTAGCTTAACCGGCGTTGATGCAAGCAACTATATTTTCAATGATGAAAGCGCAACCGGTGATGCTAACATCAATAAGAAAGTGTTGACATTGGTTGCTGATACCTCTGATGCTGATAAAATCTATGATGGAACAACTGATGTTGATGTTGATTTCACTCTATCAGGTAAAATTAGTGGTGAGACTGTTGGTTTAAATGCTGGTCATCAAGTTAAGTTTAATAATGCTGATGCTGGTGTTAATAAAAACCTTAATTTAACTGGCTTTGAGTTGAATTCTGAAACTGCTATGAACTATGTTCTTAATGAGCCGCTTCCAAATCTAGAGGCTACTATTTCTAAACGTGTATTAGAAGTGGCTGTTTCTGGTGGTGGTAAAATTTATGATGGCACTACAGAACTTGGATCAGACTTTAACATGCAATTGAATACGTCAAATATTGTTGCTGGTGAGAGTGTCGCTCTTAACAGTACTGGTGGCACAGTTCAGTTTGCTAATAAAAATGCTGGTACCAATAAAGGTGTGATTATCAGTAATCTGTCTCTAAATGGTACAACGGCATCTAACTATGAGATTGCTGCAATCTCTCATAATGCAACTATTACAAAGCGTACTTTGACTGCGACACTTACTGCGGATGAACGCGATTATAATGGTGATACAGATGTTGTGAATGGTCGGATTGAATTTAACAATGATGTTGATAATGATGATCTCGCATTAAGTGCTGGCTATCAAATTAGGTATACATCTAAGGATGCTTCTTCTTCTGTGAACTTGATTGCTTCAAATCTAAGCCTAACTGGTAATGATGCAACTAACTATACTTTCAGTAATGATAGTGCGACAGGTACAGCAGCTATTAATAAGAAGCAGATCGTTATCTCTGCAGTAGCTGATAACAAAACATACGATGCTACTAGGAATGCTACTGTAGCCCTATCTGCATCAGGTGTTGTTGATGGTGATACTTTGACTTATGCAAACAATACAGCCCAGTTTGATACTAAGAATGTTGGTTCAAGCAAAACTGTAAATGTTGCGGGTATCTCAATCTCAGGTACTGAAGCAAGTAACTATAGCTTCAATACATCGGCTACAACCAATGCGGCGATTAGTCAAAAAGCTATCACAGTAGCAGCTAACGCATCTAATAAAACTTATGATGGTACAACTGATGCGACTGTAACGCTTGAAACTGATGGTGTGATTGCTGGTGATGTGGTGACATTTAATAGCAATGATGCAACTTTTGCTGATAAGAATGCTGAAGATGGTAAGACTGTAACCGTTGATGGTATTTCACTTGCGGGTGCAGATGCTGGAAACTATAGCTTCAATTCAGTAGCAACTGATATTGCTGACGTTACCAAAAAAGCAATCACAATTGCTGCAACTGCTGAAGATAAGAGATATGATGGCACTACTGATGCTACCGTAGCTCTTACTGGTGACGGTATTATTGCAGGTGATACAGTAGCGTTCGCTAATGACTCAGCTACCTTTGATAATAAAAATAATGGTTCAGATAAAGCCGTTACTGTAGCTGGTATTACCTTGAATGGTGCTGATGCGGATAACTATAGCTTCAATACTACTGCAACAGCGACTGCTGATATTACTCAGCAAATGTTGAGCATTGTGTTTAATGCAACTGATAAGGTATATGATGGTACAACAGCTGCTAATGTAACTTATGTGTCTGATAACCGTGATGCTGGTGATGACTTGAATATCAGCTTTGGATCTGCAAGTTTTGCTGATCAAAATGTTGGTAATGATAAAGTTATCACAATCTCTGGAATTACGGTTACCGGTGCTAATGCTGATAACTATGGCATCTCATCTACAGCAACAATCAACGGATCAATTGCGAAGAAAGATTTGATTGTTACTGCTAATGATGATCAACTAGTTGCTAATGGCGCTGCATATACTGGTGGTGATGGTGTTGCGTACGATGGTTTTGTTTCTGGTGAAAATGAATCTGTACTTACAGGCTCATTGACCTATGGTGGTAACAGCCAAGGTGCATCAAGTGCTGGCGCTTATGAAATTAGTGTTTCTGGTTTGGAATCTTCAAACTATGATATTACTTATAATGCTGGCACTCTAACCATGACGGCTAACCCAGTTACTGCGGGTGGTAGTAATGTTGCTGTTGCTCAAGGTGGTAGTAATGTTGCTATTGCTCAGGGTGAGGGTAATGTTGCTGGCGGTTCTATTGTTACGGATGCTGATACAGCTTCTATCGTTAATGTGAATGGTAATGATTATGTAACCATGGAAGATGCTCAAATCTTTACAGTTCACACTGGTCAAAAATTTGTGAAGGTTGGAACCAATAAGTTCTTTGAAGTTAATCCATCACAAATGATTACTAATGGTTCTCAGCACTTGTTTGATATCAATATGGATAACATGATTGAAATGCCTGATAATGCGCCTTCAAATTATGGAGAATTTGTTCCAGATGTCGTTAATGAAGAACATCGTATTGATATGAAAGAGCAGCTGTGTATTTCAAGTGAATTGAATGGATGTTTCAAAATTGATACATCAAAAATAATCAGCTCTTTGGATATTGGCCAATAGAACATAACTTATATAAATTATAAAAAATCGCGGCAGAAATGTCGCGATTTTTTTTAATTAAAATATATAAATTTAATTCTCAATTCGATTCTAAAGTATGATTTAAATGCCTATACTAAAGTATATTAAATCATTGAAATGGTTATGTAATATAAACTAAAGAATACTTGTTAAATTGTTATTTTATACTAATCTAATACTATAATTATTTTAAATAGTAAGTAATTGCATAAAGTTTTTGTTTTAATAAATATGTAATTATTAATAAAGTTTTGAGGTATTCATCGTGGCCGATTTCAGACGACGAAAATTCCATCTTTTAGGTGGTAGTGTTTTATGTTGTGCATTATTTTTTTCAAGCAATATGGCATTTTCACAATCTATAGAAGAGTATGAAGCTCCAATTAATAGAGGGGAGTCTGTTGGTTCTTTGCCAAGCCCTGAAGTTAAAAGCTCTACTGATGATAGGGCATTGGGTGCAAGTCTAACGCAATTAGAGATTGTAAATCCGCGAGAAACGGTTGGAAATCAATCTTTTGCTGGTGCAGTGGATCTTTCTCGGGCTGGTTCAGTGCTGCAAACTCAAAAAATGAAAACAATACTTTCATCATATATTGGTAAAGAGTTATCAAAGAAGGTTATTTTTGATATTCGTGCAGCTATTACTAATTATTATCGTTCTGTGCATCGTCCACTTGTGTCGGTGATTATTCCGCCACAAGAAGTGACAAGTGGTACTTTGAAGCTAACGGTTCTGCCTTTTCAATTAGGAGAGAAGCGCGTGGAAGGAGCCGAATGGACGCCAGATGAATATATTAAGCGTGTTATTTCTCTTAAAAAAGGGGAAGAAATTAATGGCGAACAACTTATCTCTGATGTTAATTGGTTGAATAGAAATCCCTATCGTAATTCTGAAATGATTTTTGAGCCGGGTGCAGAACCTGGGACTACAGATGTAGTAATTCGTTCTAAGGAATCTAGGCCTTGGTCTGCTTATGCAGGTTATGTTAATTCAGGCTCAAATACTGATGATATGCATCGTTTATTTGCTGGATTTAGTATGGCTAATTTTCCGACGACGGATGCTCAATTAAGTTATCAATTTACGGGTAGCCCAATATCAATGAGTGAAGGGCGTATTTTTGATTTAGGTGAAGAGGATGGCTTGTTAAGCCATTCGGGTAGCCTGTGGGTGCCGTTAAGCTATGGTAACGGATGGCATCATAGTATTACCATGCGTGCAGGACATAGTGAATCATATAGTGCTGCTAATGATTTTATTGATCAAGGAAATGTCACAAATTCGTTCTATGCTGATTATGGTATTCAAATGTCTAATTTAGGTGTATTAACCCCAGAACTTTATGCTGGATTTGATTATAAACGCCAAAATTCCAAAACTTACTTTTTTAATGCTGTTTCTAGTGCTTATATTCTCGATGTCTTTAATGGTGTTGTGGGTGTACGTGGTAATTATGCCTTGCCTATTGGGACAGATGCTAAAACTAAAAAGACCAGTGAAGCTAAGGGTGATTTTGATTTACGTTTAGTATATAGTCCTGGTGATATTGGTACGTATAATGACGATGCCTCATTTATTGCTGCAAATAGTGATCCTGATGCAACTGCTACCTATGCTTATTTAAATTCATCAGTTTCTTTCAGAATGCCACTTCAAAAAGGTTTTTCTTTCGGAAGTAATATGCAGGCTCAGCTGGCATTTGGTAGAATTCCTGGTGTGGAAAGATTTCAGATTGGTGGAGATAGCTCAGTGCGTGGTTACTTGTCTGGTGAACAAGCTGGCGATAGTGGCTATGCGGTTCAATCTACCCTTTATGCGCCCGCGCAAAATCTTTTCAAGTCAGGTAATATTTCAGATGCGCTTGTTGGTTATGTATTTGCTGATTTTGGTGGTGTAACCCTAGTTAATGATTTAGGTACTAATCGTGCTGATCTTGCTAGTATCGGTTTTGGTATGAATTATCAGGTAGGCCGAAATTTCACCGCTTCCTTTAATTATGGTTATGCTTTGACTGATGCTAGAACCACAGAAAATGGCGATAGTGCGGTAAGTGGACGGGTGACTTTTCGTTATTAATATAACCCATTGGAAAATAATGAAATATAAAACGCATGATCTTAACGGTTGTGCGTTTTTTTTTGTTATGTGAAGTTGAATCTATTTACTTTGATGTTGCCTACTTGGCGCAATTGATGCAGCGTTCCGCCATGGGATCAATCTCTAGTCTTTTATCGGCAATGACCTCGCCACAATCTGCACAATAGCCATATTCATCATCTCGTACTCTTTGAAATGCTAGTTCAATTCTGATAAGATCGTTCTTGCGCCGATGTTCTGTGGCCAAGCTCATAGCCTGCTGTTGCATAGCATCTATTCGTGATAGACGCCCCACAGATTGTTGATCTAATTTGACAATAGCACGGCTTTCTTTCGCTATTTGAGAAATTTCCTCAAGTTCGCGCTTAAGGTTAATTAAACGCTGTCTGGCGACTTTTAAATCTGGTTCATTAGTTTTACTCATGGGGTAATTGTAATGGATATCATAGAAAAATCCAAATCAGGTGTTGGGAAAATCAATAAACTCTTGGACTTTCCCATCAAAATACTTGTATTTTCATCAAGCGCGCTGTAGTGCATTGGGATATTCAAATTCAATCCATATGAATAATGGTGGTTAAAGTATGTCAGACGATAGTTTTTTTCGCGAAGTTGATGAAGAATTAAGAAGTGATCGCATGCAGGAAATCTGGAAGCGTTATGGCAAGGTGATTATTGGCATCGCTGTGGCTGTGGTGGTTCTAACGGCTGCTTATCGCGGTTATATTTATTATAAAACTCAACAGGCGCAGGCAGCTGGCGATGTGTTTATCACTGCTAGTCATTTGCTGGAAGAAGGCAAGAGTGAAGAAGGCACGAAGATGCTGGAAGAGCTGGTTGCCACAGGTTCCGATCAATATCCTTTTCTTGCTGATATGCGTATTGCTGCTCAATTGGTGCGCGATGGTAAATTTGAAGAAGCGGCTACACGTTATAAGGCTGTAGTAGAAGGCAGTACGGAGCTTCAATTTAAAGATGTGGCGCGTATTCGTGGCGGCTATGCATATCTGGATGCTGAAAAATATGATCAAGCTAGTGCTATGGTCGCGACACTCTCAAAAACTGGTGAACCCTACCGCCATAATGCCCGCGAAGTTTTAGGTTTGGCAGCTTGGAAAAGTGGTGATATGAAAGCAGCAGAAGACTTCTTTCTTTCAATCATAGAAGATGAAGGCGCTAATACTTCCATCAAGCAACGTTCAGAAATTATGCTTGATTTGATTGCTGCAGCAAAAGAAAATAGTTAAAATATTGAAGGCTGAGATGCCGGAAATTCGATATTGATATCAAAAATATGACAAAGAGCTGGATGCGTCTTCAGCTCTCTTATGTCAAATAGGACAGAAAATGCCCATAACCGTTGCAATTATTGGTCGACCAAATGTTGGCAAGTCCACTTTATTTAATCGTCTAGTGGGAAAACGCTTGGCTTTGGTGGATGATACGCCAGGGGTTACCCGTGACCGTCGTAAGGCTGCTGCTAAAATTGCTGATCTAAAGCTGGAAATTATTGATACCGCTGGTCTTGAAGAAGCTGGCGCTGATACCCTTGAAGGTAGAATGCGCGCTCAGACGGAAGAGGCAATATGGGAAGCTGATATATCTTTCTTTGTGATTGATGCGCGTGCAGGTGTTACGCCCTCAGACAAAGCTTTTGCCAATTTACTGCGTAAAGCGGATCGTCCTGTGATTTTAGTTGCCAATAAAGTTGAGGGCAATAAAGGCGATAGCGGTTATTATGAAAGCTTTGGAATGGGCTTTGGTGATCCTGTACCGATTTCTGCCGAGCATGGTCAAGGTATCTACGATCTTCGTGACGCGTTGGTTGATAAGTTGGGCGAGGGCATCTTGGATGAGGAAGAGTTGGACTTAGGCCGCGATGGTTATGATGAACTCTTTGTAGAGCAAGAATTTGAAAGCGAAGAGGAAGAGGAAGCGGCTATTGCCTCTGAAGCCAAGCAATATGAACCAAGTGAAAAACATCCTTTGCGCATTGCTGTTGTTGGTCGTCCGAATGCAGGTAAATCAACACTGATCAACCACATGATCGATCAAGACCGACTTTTAACAGGGCCAGAGGCTGGAATTACTCGTGATAGTATTTCCGTTGAATGGAATTGGAAAGGCACGCCAATTAAGCTTTATGATACAGCTGGTATGCGCAAGCGTGCGCGGGTTCAGGAAAAGTTGGAAAAATTATCGGTTGCTGATGGTTTGCGTGCTGTGCAATTTGCTGAAGTGGTTGTCATTCTTCTTGATGCAACCATTCCTTATGAGAAACAGGATTTGCACATTGTTGATTTAATCGTCCGTGAGGGTCGCGCACCTATTATTGCTTTTAATAAATGGGATCTGGTTGAGGATCGCGAAAAACTTATGAAAGATTTGCGTGAGAAAACTGATCGTCTATTGCCGCAAATTATAGGTGTGAAAACGGTTACGCTTTCTGGTATTCAAGGTAAGGGTGTTGATCGTTTAATGGATGCTGTTTTTGATACTTATAAAGTGTGGAATAAACGCATTAGTACAGCTAAGTTAAACAATTGGTTGTCTATGACGCAGGTACAACATCCACCGCCAGCAGTGCGTGGTCGCCGTATTCGCATCAAATATATCACACAGATTAAAACCCGCCCGCCAACCTTTATGGTGCATTGTAACCATTCAGAGCAATTGCCTACATCCTATGTGCGCTATCTGGCAAACAGCTTAAGGCAAAATTTTGGTATCGTCGGTGTGCCTATTCGCGTATTGATGCGCAAAGGTGATAATCCTTTTGCTAAACGCAAGAAACGTAATAATTAAGCGCGATTAATTTAAGCTCGGCATATCATTCTGTGGCAGTTCGTCTTGAATGTTTAATTTTTTAAATTGAACAGAAGGATAGAGCTTCGGTGTGGGAATGTTGGGCAGGCTATCCTGCGTATCAGTAAAAAAAGCACTCACAGTATAATCTTCAGATTTTCTAGAAGTAATGCTCTTAAATATGCTTTTTTAAATTTAATTTACCTTAAATTTTTTCAATTTATATTATTTTAATATGAATTTGTATTTAGTAAATACATTGTATTAGTAGTTATGTATTATTGTTATTTGTATTTAATACTATAAAAGCCAAACTGTATTTTGAGTGGGAAAAGTTTCTTCTCAAAACTAAAATCGTTAACTAAAAATCAAGGTTAATACTTTACTATTTTTTTCAAAGGTGCTTGTTTAGTCGGGTCGCCTCTAAAATTTTTGAGCTTAGTTTATTAAAAGTTTAACAATTGGATCGTCTGGATAGTCATGATCTGATGTAAATTGTTTTGAGTGGTATCAATGGTTGCTTATTCAGTTAAAAAGATTGGTCTTTTGACAGTCGCTATTAGTTCTGTTGGTAGTTATATCTATGCGACCAATTCCAAGTCGTCTCATCAGCTTAACGAGTTAAAAAGCACAAGTGGCCTGACTATTGAAACGGCTTATGCAGGTAAACCTTTGGTGCCTTCCGATAAGATTAATAGTGCTGCGCGTCAGGCAAGGCTGGTTGTGCCAGTAAAGGCAACGATTCCTGAGGCTGAAACAGTTGCTTTAAAATATCAACCCTATGTTGAGAATCAAGGAGATGGTCAAGCGCAAGCCCCTATTGATTTTTCTAAATTTAGCCGTGAAATTTTAAGCGCTAACATTAAGGCGAGTATTCACCATTATTATGATAATAAACCCACCTCGGGTGAGGGGTTTATAGCGCTTATTAGCCCTGATGAACTGATCCGCGCTCATAATCATGATGTGAAAATGCAGGTATTGGATCAACAATGGGTGCAACGCAGCAAAGATGTGTCTTATAATCCCTTCCAAAGTGCACAATTGATTAGAGCGCAAAAAATGATGCGGCAACAATCGCAAGTAGCAATGGTGGCCTCCAATGGTTCTAATGGCGCCTATCTGGGTGATTTCATAGCTTATTTGAAAGAAGAGAATTTTAATGCCCAAGAAGAGGTTCTTGTGGCAAAATATGAGCGCGCTCCTAAAACGATAAAAATCAACGGTAAGAGAAAAGTAAAAGTTACCTTTAAAAGCCGTAAAAAATACACCAAGAAAACGCGTCAGGTGGCAAAAATTGATACATCGCATCGTGAGGCTTCAAAGTCTTATGTAACTGCTTATGCACCTTCAAAGAAAAAAAGTGACGCGCCTTTTGGTAAGGTTATTGTAGATGGCAAACGTAATGTACAATTAGACATCAATAAAGGTGATCATGATTGGGTTAAAAATCCGCTACCAAAGCATGTGTTTTCTTCATCTGAGCAAAAATGCTTAGCTAATGGGATTTATTTTGAAGCACGTGGTGAGACTGAGCGCGGAATGGCTGCCGTGGCACAGGTGATCTTGAACCGTGTTAAAAATCCAACATATCCACGCACAATTTGTGGTGTTGTTTATCAAAACAAACGCCTACGCAATCGTTGCCAGTTCTCATTTGCTTGCGATGGTATTCCAGATGCAGTGCTTTCTCCAAGTGCTTGGAAGAAAGCTAAGCGTATTGCTAAGCAATCGGTGACTGGTAAGCTTTGGATTAAAGCGGTTGGATCTTCTACGCATTATCATGCCACTTATGTGCGTCCTCGTTGGGCAAGCACGATGAAACGCATGAAGCAAATTGGTCTGCATATTTTCTACCGAACCTATGGTGGTGGCTGGAGCTAAGCAATAGCGTCTTTTTTGCCCATCCTTTGCGCGTCTATAAACGTTCTTGAGTGCGCTCACGGATGCGCTCTTTGTCGCACTATTGAGAAAAATCATAAAAACCTTGAAAAACCGGCATTTTATTTGCATAAAACCTTGTTTTGATTGCTTGACAGACGGGGTGCGTAAAATTATGGTGCCAGCGGTTTCATCAATAGATTCCAATTGTACGAATTTGCGCTGAAATTAGCCAAAAGAGGGCTCTAAAAGGGCAATACATATGGGAAATTTTAATGAAACAGAATTGGAAGAGCGTAAAAACCAACTGGAAGCAAAGTTAGAAAAGCACCAGAAGGAGAATGCGACTTCTAATAGAAAGCACAATGATGGGGCAGGTTTTGCCCAGGCCATGCGGTTATCCACTGAATTTGTAGTGGGAATATTGGTTGGCACGGGTATCGGCTGGTTTATCGACTATGCTTTTGGTACAAAACCTTGGGGAATGATCATTTTTCTCCTATTAGGATTTTGTGCAGGTGTGTTAAATGTGTTGCGTGCAGCCAACTTGATTGCAGAGCAAGGCGTGAAACGCACAAAAAACGACTATGAAAATGAGGATGATGCAGATTTAGGTGGAAAAGCTTAAAACTATCCGCTAAGAGATGCATAATTCTAATCTTAAACTTTAATAAACAGGAATGATTGAGCGTGGCTAACGATCCTATTCATCAGTTTCAAATCAACAATCTCGTACCACTAGAAATTGGTGGTTATGATTTATCTTTCACGAACTCTTCCTTGTTTATGGCGATTACTGTCGTCACAACATCGATTTTCCTAGTTTGGTCAACCAGCGGGCGTGGTCTTATGCCAACGCGGGTTCAGTCTATTTCTGAAATGGCTTATGAATTTGTGGCAGGGATGCTGCGTGATGGTGCGGGCAATGAGGGAATGAAGTTCTTCCCACTTGTGTTCTCACTGTTTATGTTTGTATTGGTTGCAAACCTCTTTGGCATGTTCCCTTACTTCTTTACAGTAACTTCTCACATCATTGTGACATTTGCCTTGGCTATGGTGGTTATTCTAACGGTTGTGCTTTATGGTTTTTATAAGCATGGTTTTGGCTTCTTGAAACTATTTGTACCATCAGGTATCCCAGCAGCATTGGTGCCACTTGTGGTGATGATCGAAGTTATTTCTTTCCTTTCTCGTCCAATTTCACTTTCAGTGCGTTTGTTTGCTAATATGTTAGCAGGTCACATTACGCTAAAAGTATTCGCTGGCTTTGTTGCTAGCTTGATCACATTGGGCGGTTTTGGCATCGGTGTAGCCCTTCTTTCAATGGTTATGACTGTGATGCTAACAGGTCTTGAATTTTTAGTGGCGTTCTTGCAAGCCTATGTGTTTGCAGTTCTCACTTGCATGTATCTTAATGATGCGCTGCATCCTTCACATTAATGGGGCATTGCATTAATTAGGTAACGAATTGGTAGTTTACTGCCAGAGTGAAAACGGTGACATAAGTCATCAAATAATTGTTTAAAAAATCCATAAGGAGCAAAACTATGGAAGCAGAAGCAGCAAAATACATCGGCGCAGGTATCGCATGTCTAGGTATGGGCGGTGCTGGCATTGGTCTAGGTACTATCTTTGGTAACTACCTTTCAGGCGCATTGCGTAACCCATCAGCAGCAGATGGCCAATTTGGTCGTTTGATCTTTGGTTTCGCCGTGACTGAAGCTCTTGGCATTTTCTCTCTTCTTGTAGCTCTATTGCTATTGTTCGCGGTTTAATTTTACCTCAAATTCTTAGGGCGCTTGATCATTCCGGCGCCCTTTTGGTAAAATAAGGTTTTTTAGCCTTAACCTGTGAACTTCAGGAGAGAAGAGAATGTTTATTACAACAGCATTCGCAGACGATGCGCAGACAAATGACGCAACTCATGGCACAAACACCGAAACTGGTGTGGCTCATGATGATGCGCATACGGGTTCATTCCCGCCATTTGAAAGCTCAAGCTTTGCATCGCAATTGCTATGGCTAGCGATTTGTTTCGGTATTTTTTATTACCTTATGTCAAAAGTTGCGCTACCGCGTATTTCTGGCATTTTGGAAGTGCGCCGCGATCGTATTGCTAAAGATTTGGAAGAAGCCAATCGCCTAAAAGGTGAATCGGATGCAGCTATTGCTGCTTATGAGCAAGAATTAGCGGAAGCCAAAACTCGCGCTCATACCATTGGTCATGATGCTCGTGAAAAAGCTAAGGCGGAAGCCGAAGCTGAGCGTGCTAAAGTTGAGAAAAAACTTGGCGATCAATTGGCTAAGGCTGAAGACAATATTGCAAAACTAAAAGCTGAAGCCTTGGCTGAAGTTGATGGTATTGCGAAAGATACAGCAACGACATTAATCAGCCAATTGATTGATGGTAAAGTTACTGATGCTGAAGTTGCAAAGGCCGTTAGTGCCGTTGCTGGCTCAGCGAAATAGGAGCAGGTAAAATGGACGCAACATTTTTTGCCACCGTCGCTTTAGTGATCTTTATCGGTATTGTGCTTTATCTTAAAGTGCCAGGTATGATTACCAAATCTTTGGATGAGCGCGCTGATAAAATTCGTGATGAGTTGGATGAAGCACGTAACCTACGTGAAGAAGCCCAGCAACTTCTAGCAGAATATCAACGCAAGCGCAAAGAAGCAGAAAAAGAAGCAGAGGACATCGTGACCGCTGCTAAAAAAGAAGCTGATTTGATTGCCGAAGATGCTAAGAAAAAATCTGATGAATTTGTTGTACGTCGCACCAAATTAGCTGAGCAAAAAATTGCTCATGCTGAATTGGAAGCTTTGAAAGAAGTAAAAGCATCTGCGGTTGATGTGGCTATTGCAGCAACAGAAAATCTACTTGGCGATAAGCTTGATAAAAAAACATCTGGTGATTTGATCACTGCTGGCATTGCAGAAGTTAAGGCCAATCTTAACTAGTTCCAATGCATATAGAATTCCAAAGGCGCTCCATGAATTTGGCAGCGCCTTTTTTTGTTTGTAGTAACCTAATTGTCTATGGAACAATTATCTATCTTCATTTAGCTCAAACTGAAATAAATTTTCACCGCGCCATTTAAAGCGATAAAATTTTAATGGAATACCTTCCAATGTTCCACCAAAAGATACTTTGACGTTATCATCAATATAAGCTAATGCATTTCTAATGTCTCCTACAGTTATAGGAGAGTTTCCCC
>CAKMZG010000046.1:0-252 GCA_929200335.1 uncultured Alphaproteobacteria bacterium
GCTTTAGGATCAATAGTAGGGTGCAAAAAGCGTACCAAGCTATCAGGATCAATATTTAATAAGGCCTCCCCTTTTGTGTGGATGCCTTCATTAGCCATATCGACGTTAGTTTTTAGATTTGCAGAAGACCCCATTTTGGCTTGCCTAGATTGCAATACCCAAAGCTCACCACGCTCTAAAACAAATTCAAGTTGATGAGGTGCTTTAAAACAGGTTTCAATGCGCTTTGCTACGTCCAATAATTCGGCATAG
>CAKMZG010000046.1:262-2302 GCA_929200335.1 uncultured Alphaproteobacteria bacterium
ATCACTAGCACCTTTTTCAACACTCACAGGTTTTGCAGCTGCAAAATCCGCACTCATGTTATCGGAAAAACTAGTATCTTGTGATTTAGGCATATATTGGCCGGTTAAACGGCGTTCACCAGTTTTGGGATGGCGGGTAAACAATACACCTGAAGCAGAGCGCTCATCACGACTGCCGTGCACCATGCTTTGAATAATAAGTGAGGGTCCCTCACTATGATCAATATTATGCAAAGCGCAATAGGTTTCCGCTCTTGGACTTTGCCAAGATTTATAGGCTGCTTTCACCGCTAATTGAAATTGCTCATTAGCATCTTGGGGAAATCCCTCTCCCGTTTCAGATTGATATAGAGCCTCAAATCGCTCCGCGCATTCTTTTAATTGTTGAGCGGAAAAGCGCCCTACCTTACACCCAAATTCAGCTTCAATCACCTCAAGTAAATCTTCATAAAGATAGCTTGGCACCCCCATAACCACATCAGAGAAACGCTCAATCAAACGGCGATAAATATCATATGCAAAAGCCTTACGGGTTTCATTCTTGGCAAAATAGGCAACATTTTTAGCATTTAAGCCAATGTTTAAAACAGTTTCCATAAGCCCAGGAATTTTTTGTCGTGAGCTAACCCGAAGCGAGATCAACAAAGGCTTGCGCTCTTGATTAAACCCAAGCCCTGTCATTTCCTCAAGAGCTTTTATGGATTGCTCCAGCTCATCTTGAAGCGGCGCTAAAGGCTGCTTTTCGCTTAAGAGTGTTTTATTCCAAAATTTTGAGCTGATAATAAATCCAGGTGGTACACGAACGCCAATATCTGAAAGCGTTGAGAGATTCTCCCCCTTTTCACCCAGCAAAGCGCGGGCTTCAGTAGGGTTTGGCGCATTATTATGCGCTGGATCGCCAAATTTATAAATTAATTGCGCCATGGCACATACTCACTCCTAAATGATATCTTAGGGATAAGAGAATTTTTGCAAAATCGCAATGAATAGTTTGTGATAGGGTTAAGATGCCTCAACTAATTTTTCAGCAGTTTGCAAATCAACTGAAACCAATTGACTAACGCCACGCTCAGCCATGGTCACACCAAACATACGATCCATACGCGCCATGGTAATAGGATTATGGGTAATGATTACAAAACGCGTATTGGTGCTTTCTGCCATTTGATCCATCATATCGCAAAAACGTTCAACATTATGGTCATCCAAAGGTGCATCAACCTCATCCAATACACAAATCGGCGCAGGATTAGTCAAAAATACTGCAAAAATAAGCGCCATCGCCGTTAACGCTTGCTCACCACCTGATAGAAGCGTCATCGTTTGCGGTTTCTTACCCGGAGGATGAGCCAAAATCTCAAGCCCTGCATCAAGCGGATCATCGGATTCAATCAATTGCAATTCGGCCGTACCGCCACCAAAAAGATGGCTAAACAAATTTTGAAATTTTTGATTAACTTCATCAAAGGCAATTAATAGGCGCTCACGCCCTTCACGGTTCAAACTTTGAATACCAGAGCGCAATTTGCCAATAGCTTCGATCAATTCATCACGCTCAGAAGCAAGCGCATCACGTTGATCTGAAATTTCTTCGGATTCTGTATCGGCTCGCAAATTAACAGCGCCCAAGCGCTCACGTTCAGATTTCTGTTTTTCTAAGCGACGCTCCACCTGATCCATATCAGGCAAAGGCTTACCTTCTTCCAATTCTGCCATTTTCAATGTTTCGTGAGGATGGCACTCAAGAGTTTCTCGGATACGTTCTTCAATTTCAGCGCGACGCTCTTGCCCAGCACTCAAACGCTCTTCCGCTCTTGCCCGCCCTTCTTTGGATTCTGACAGCTCAACAATGGCATGTTTTGCCAAATGATCGGCGGCCGATAAAGCTGTTTCCGCCTCACTCAAAAGATCAGCGGCAGCTTTTCTAATCGTTTCAGCTTCTGATTGCTGATCCATTAGCGTTTTACGCTTTTCATCCAATTGAGATGGCGCATCTTCAATCTTTGCAAATTCACCTTCTGCCTCTTTTAGGCGAGTGGT
>CAKMZG010000046.1:2312-14050 GCA_929200335.1 uncultured Alphaproteobacteria bacterium
GTGGTCAAAGATGCGATTTGGTTTTCAGCATTCTCAGCACGTTGCTTCCAGTTTTCTTGCTCCCGCACAATGGCCTGCAAACGCTGTTCACGCATTTGCGCATCACGCGCCAAGCCCTGATATGCTGCGCGGCATTCAGCTAAATTAGCACGATCTTCTGCGACAATATTTTGCGCTTGTTGGGTCTTTTCTTCCAATTTAGAAAGATCAGGAACAGATTTCAAATCAGCTTCTGCTTCCAACAATTTAGCATTTGCTTCTTCTAGATCAGCACGCAAGCGTTGTTGTGCTTCTTGTTGAGCAGAGCGACGATTTGATAGCTCACTTACAGAACGTTCAGCCTCTGATAAGGCATCACGCGCCTCACTTAATTGCCTCTGTGCTTGACGCCAAGCTTCACGACACTCACGCTCATGCTCACCAGTTTTATTAACGCTATGCTTTAGCTGCTCATAAGATTGCTCTTGATCACGTACGGCCTTTGTGGCCTCAATCACTAAAGCATCTAATTCTTGCAGCCTGTTTTTTTGCGCCAAACGTTGTGCCGCTGGCGTGGGCGCATCAGCACCCGCCTTATAACCATCCCAACGCCATAAATCGCCCTCACGAGAGACCAAACGCTGTCCAACCTTCAAAGTTTTTTGCAGCCTTGCGCCTTCATCAGCATTTTCTACAATGGCGATTTGGGCAAGGCGACGAGTCAATTGATTAGGTGCATCAACCAACTGATCAAGGGTTTTAAGATTTCCTTCAAAGCGAGGATCATCTCCAGATTTAGCAACTTCACCCCAATGTACTGCCGCAGATTGATCGGTAGAGACATCTAAGTCTTCACCCAAAGCAGCACCAAGAGCGGCCTCAAAACCTTTTTCAACTTTTATTTTCTCAACAATAGCAGGAAATAATTCTTGCTCACCAAGGTTTAACATTCGAGCCAAGGTTGCCGCTTCAGTTTCTACTTGATTTAATTTAGCCTTAGCTTCTTGTAAGGGCGCCCGCCCTTTTTGTTCATTTTCTTGGGCTTCACGAGCAAATTTCTCAGCTTCCAGAGCGGCAGCCTCTGCGCCAGCTAAAGCTTTTTCTGCACGTTCAACATCTTCTTGGCGCGCCTTAGGTTCAGCCAAGGTAGAAATTTCATTCTCAATGGCCTCAAGGGCAGTCGTGGTCTCACTTAATTGACGTTCAAAACGCTCTCGCCGTAATTGATATTCACCCACTGCCCGCTCAAATTGATTTTTTTGAGCACTTAATTCAACCAGCTCTTTATTCACATCAGCCAACATTTTTTCGCTCTGCTCAAGCTTTTGGCTGGCTTCCTCGAGATTGGATTTCGCTTGCTGTTCAATGCCTGTTGAATTAGCTTGCTTTTCTTGCAAGCCTTTCGCTTCATCGGCAAGGGCTTTAAGGGTTGCCCCGTTTTCATCAAACATGGTTTGCTCGCGGGCAATATCTTGTTTAAATTGCTCTATACGACGTTCAAGCTCTTGCTTGCGGCTCAGCATACGGTTTTGCTCATCATCCAATTGAGTGCGCGCAATCGTAATACGTTGCAGAGCTGCTGCAGCTTTTGCTTCATCTTCACGCAGTTGAGGCATTTTATGAGCGACAATCGCCTGCTCTTTTGCTGCATTAGTTTGTGCTTCAGCCTTTTCACCAACAGCTTTTGTGGCTTCACTCAAAGCACTTTCGGCTGCAGCAACAGCCTCTTTAGCTTGCGACCAGCGCAGATAAAACAAGGTTGCTTCTGATTTTCTAATATCACCAGCAATATTGCGATAGCGGTTGGCTTGGCGCGCTTGGCGCTTTAAGCTATCCAACTGGCTATCAAATTGTACAATCACATCTTCAAGACGCTCAAGGTTAGTCTCCGCCGCACGAAGGCGCAATTCTGCCTCATGACGTCTAGAATGCAAGCCAGAAATACCCGCTGCCTCTTCCAATAATGCACGGCGCGCTTGTGGTTTTGCTGAGATCAGCTCACCAATACGCCCTTGCCCAATCATCGAGGGCGAACGCGCACCCGTTGAGGCATCTGCAAATAAAAGATGCACATCCTTTGCCCGCACTTCTTTACCATTGATGCGATAATTTGAGCCATTTTCACGCTCAATACGCCGTGCCACTTGCAACTCTTCCGCATCATTAAAGGCAGGCGGAGCGGTTCTATCATCATTATTAAGAAACAGGCTAACTTCTGCAGTATTGCGTGCGGGTCTATTGCCAGAACCTGAGAAAATCACGTCATCCATAGAGGAAGCACGCATGTTCTTATAGGAGCTTTCCCCCATAACCCAGCGCAAAGCTTCAACGAGGTTTGACTTGCCACAACCATTGGGGCCGACCACGCCGGTCAGTCCTTTTTCAATCATAAATTCGGTAGGCTCTACGAAGGATTTAAATCCAACCAACCGTAATTTAGTGAATTTCATCTATACCTCAAAAGCTGTAAACTCAACAAATCCGCCAATATTGGCAATAATTATCCAAATTTTATAGCGCCTTCACCAGAGCCACGTAAGGTCAATAATTGAGATATCCCCTGTTCTTACGAGTTATACACAACTAGAGCCTCTCCCTAAATAAATTCAGCTTGATGCCAGATAAATTTATTGGCGCGAATAGTTCTCATTTAAGTGAATCCACTTAAATGCTACACGCGCTAGAACACCAAAAGAAAACGCAGCATGATAAATCACACTGCGTTCAAATTTACATTTATCACTGATAAAGTTACTTAAGCACCAAGCGCAGCAAAGGTTTTAGAAAAACCATCTACCGTGTAATCACCCTTATAGCGTTGCTCATTAATGAAGAAAGTTGGTGTTGCAGCGACTTCAAATTTTTGCACTGCGCGCTCCTTAACAACATTTATGTTTTTCAATAACTCTTCATCTCTTAAACAAGTCTCAAAACTTTCTTTAGTAAACCCTGCAAGACGAGCTAATTTTAAAAGAGCGGCAGCTGGATCATCAGAACTCGCCCAAATTTGTTGTTGCGTGAATAAAACATCCACCATCTCAAAGTATTTACCGCCTGGTGCACAACGTGCCAACATAAATGCAGCCGTTGCAAGCGGATCAAATGGAAATTCGCGGAAAAGTAATTTAACTTTGCCAGTTTCAATGAATTTTTCTTTAATTGCCGGTAAAATATTAATATGAAAGTTAGCACAATGGCCACAAGTCATAGAAGCATATTCAATCATAGTAATTGGCGCATCAGCACTGCCCAGCACTTGCTCTTCAAGAGACAACTTTTCATATAAGCCTTCAACTTTTTCACCCAAAGCAGATTCTTGAGCCAAAACGCCACTGCTAACAAGCGAG
Source organism: uncultured Alphaproteobacteria bacterium (assembly GCA_929200335.1). Lineage (GTDB taxonomy): Bacteria > Pseudomonadota > Alphaproteobacteria > Rhizobiales > Rhizobiaceae > CAKMZG01. The sequence continues at coordinate 5,639 of CAKMZG010000046.1, forward strand.
CTTGTACCCACTGTTAATGCACCCAAAGCACTAGTTTTCAACAGTTGGCGGCGTTTAATTACTGGATTATTTAAAATTATCATTTCTATTCCTTTGTTAACAATTGGCTCATTTATAGCCAAAATCATATAAAATGATCCGTTTATTTTAATTGCTCAAAAATCTGTCAATTATGTGACTGCACTATAATATGGGGCTCATACTATAACCTGCCCAGCTTATCAATTCTTAGATGAACCTTTGCTGAATATTCCCGTACCTAATTTACGAAGGGACGCCTTTAGCTTTTCATCTTCAATGCCATCAAGAATCTCATCCAATTTCACTTGATCATTTTTTGAAAGCGGAGGCAATTCACGTTTTCGTTTTTTTGTTGATTGCACAATAGGTTTTTGGATAATTCTTATTCTATTAATTGCAGGATAACCAAAAAAACTGTTTACTCGCTCAATCAATTGCCCGCTTTCATGTTGCAAAAACAGCGCCATAGTTCCCTCGCACGCGATCACAAGGCAGGCAGGCTCAAAAGCATCTTCATGGCTATGGTTTTTAGGCCAATCCAGTTTTTCAGGTAATGTAACATCAGCATAACGGCTGCCTGCAAGCTCTGGCCAAGCGGTCAACAGCTCCATGGTCATGCCAGTTCGGCGCGCCAAAACAGGCTCCAATACCTTATTGGTAATATCCGCAATTTGCCGCGCACCTCTGCGCCACTTTTTTGCTTGCTTTTTACTATCACTACTCAATAGTGTCTCCCAGAGAGCCATTCTCTTTCAAAAATAAAATCTAAGTCATATTTACTTTAAAAGAATGAATAAATACAGTGCCAGATTATAAAAACACCACATCTTCACCCCTTAAAATCGGTGAAAAACTCATAAATTGGTACGATACGAGCGCACGTGAAATGCCTTGGCGTAGCCCGCCCCCTAACTGGCGCACCCCATCGCCCACTAAGATTAAGCAAAATGCAGCCAACCCCTACCATGTATTTTTATCAGAAGTTATGCTGCAACAAACCCAAGTGGCAACGGTTATTGATTATTTCAACCGCTTCATCACCCGATGGCCAACGGTTGAAGATTTAGCCAATGCAGCACTAGATGATGTATTATCTCAATGGGCGGGGCTTGGCTATTATTCGCGCGCACGCAATTTAAAAAAAACCGCTAATATCATCATTTCAGAACATCAAGGTAATTTTCCACAATCCTATGAGGCCTTAATTAAATTACCTGGAATTGGCGATTATACAGCAAGCGCTATTGCAGCCATCGCCTTTCAACAGCCCATTGCTGTTGTTGATGGCAATGTGGAACGCATTATCACCCGTCTAGAGATGATTGAAACGCCATTACCCAAGGCAAAGCCCCAAATTAAAGCACTGCTGGCTGAATTGCTAAAGCATGAACCTATAAATCAACGCCCAGGGGACTTGGCTCAAAGTTTCATGGATTTGGGCGCCACTATTTGCACCGCCAAAACGCCACAATGTGAGCACTGCCCCATAGCCCAATATTGCAAAGCTAAAACCGCTGGCAAAATGTTGAACTATCCTAAAAAACTTGCTAAAAAGCCCAAACCAACGCGCAAGGGTGCGTGTTTTATTGCCCAAAATTCAGCTGGTGCAATTTGGTTAGAAAAGCGCCCAGATAAGGGCATGTTAGCCGAAATGAGTGCCCCACCTTCAAGTGATTGGCATGTGAATGGCGATGGTGCTACGGGTTGTGATGCCGCGCCTATTAAAGCCAATTGGCAAATGATAGGCATGGTTAAACACACTTTTACCCATTTTCATCTTGAATTGGATATCTATCTGGCAAACACCGACAAAACGCCTGATAGAGAGGGTTGGTGGTCAAATGCGAATCGCCTTGCTCATGAGGCGATTCCCACCCTATTTACCAAAGCGTTAAAGCTTATAAAATAAGTCCTTACACATCGCCATCAAAGGTATTACAAGCATCAATTTTGCCCTGCTCAACGCCGCGTCTAAACCAATAATAACGCTGCTTTGATGTACCATGGTTAAAGCTCTCTGGCACCACATAGCCTTGGGTTCTACGTTGAATAGCATCGTCACCAATCTTTGTGGCTGCATTCAATGCCTCTTCCAAATCACCTTTCTCAAGCAAACCTTTTTGCGCGGTATAATGCGCCCAAACACCTGCAAAGCAATCAGCTTGCAATTCTACGCGTATTGACATTTTATTAGTCTCAGACTTACTCATCGTGCGGCGCAATTTATTAAACTTTGGCAAAATGCCTGTTACATTTTGCACATGATGCCCAACTTCATGTGCCAGCACATAAGCCTTAGCAAAATCACCTGACGCACCAAAATCGCGCTCTAATTGGCCATAAAAGCTCAAATCAATATAGATTTTATTATCGCCCGGACAATAAAAAGGCCCCGTTGCTGATGAGGCATGACCGCAGGCTGACTTGATAGATTTTTCAAATAAAACTAATTTAGGTTCAGGGTACCGCGCGCCTAGACTTTTAAAGATGCCGTTCCAAGTATCCTCTGTCTCAGCCAATACTGTGGCCACAAATTGTCCCATCTCATCACGGGTAGAAACTTGTCCAGGCTGACGTTGATTAATCTGCCCATCATTATATTCACTTTGTGGAGATGAAGGACTAAAATTAGGGTTTTGCCCTCCACCCGTTAACATATCCAGTGGATTGATACCGCAAGATTTTAGAACGAAGAATAAAACCACCATAATGATGATAGTTGATAGTCCGCCACCACCAGCGCGACGCATACCTGTGCGCCTTCTTGATGAACGTGGCATTCCAAAACCGCCACCACGACCAAAGCCACCTCTGGTACTACTTGTATTTTGCCCTCTGCGGTCTTCAATATTTTTACTTTGTCTACGTCCACGCCAGCGCATATTCTAACCCCTATGGAAATCATTTAGCGCTTATTAGGCGCAATATCCTTTATCGCCTCAACAAACGAAGCAATTTCTTCCTTAGAGTAAGTTGAATGTGTGCGTTTTGCAACCGCTGGATGATGTTTTAAACCCAGTTCCTTCGTTTTTCTATAGGCCTGCTGCGGACGTATTGGTCGAGGTTCAAATCCACCACCACATGTAGGACAAACATTTTGTAAAACAATTTCCACACACTCAGCACAATAGGTGCATTCATAAGAACAAATTCGAGCTTCACCAGAAGTTGGCGGCAAATCTTTATCGCAGAATTCACAATTTGGTCTCAGCTCCAACATTCGACCTCTCTTTGATTACCAAGCTTATTCTATAGCACTTTCTTAAAATATACCCTGTGAAACCCATCTTCAATTCGGCGTTCGGTCTCTATAAATCCAATTTTAGGATAAAAGACAAGATTTTCAACCATTCTTTCATTGGTGTAGAGTTCGACAAAGGCAAGACCCAACTTCAATGCCTCGGCCTCACAAAATGCAATTAAAGATTTACCGATGCCTTTGCCTTGGTGGCAAGGGTTTACGGCAATATTTTCTATGAAATAACTATTAACCTTTGGGTAGCAGACCACAAAGCCCATGACTTGTGATTGAGAGCCCTGTGATTTAGCAACATATACAATGCCATCTACAATCTGACTTTTAAAATCAGCCACCATAGGTGGAGGTTTACGACCAATTCGTTTAATATAGATCGAATAAGAAATCTCGGCGCAGCTTTTAACTGCACCGAGATCATTAACACCTGCTTTTGATATTTGTATTGCGCTAAAGCCTATCACTCTTTGATATTTTAGCGCTTAGCATTCAATAAGGATCCGACTTTGCGGAATAATTTAGATAGCATACAAGAAAATGTAGCATGCTTATGCACGTCCATTTTTCTATGTGTTGTTAAATTTTGACTCAAATATACTTGCGATAACATTTTATTTCCTGACAATATCAGTTTCAATATGGGCGGTTTTCTTCCATGCAACCTAATGGTATTTTGCTAAAAACATACAACTCACCATTTTCTTCCCTTGATCAAAATTTGATCTCTAACCAATATTCTTCAATGTGTAACAACATTATTCCTACCAAATAATAATGCTGTCTTTTACTAAATTACAAAATAAACATCCATTACGATATTCATGATGATAAATTCATACACAAAATGAATAATGCTTAAATTTATAAAACCCGCACTTTGTGCATTTGTTTTAATCAAATCTCACAGATAGATTAAAACAAGAATGATATATACGCACATTGTGCGCTTTTTGTCAAGTTTTCCCCAAAACTGTGGAAAAAATGATAATCTATATGCAAAAATCTGACTATAAGACTTACTAACTAGAACTTCGTACACCAAAATAAATTTAGGTTGATGTTCTAAATTTCTTAAATGTAAAAAAAATCTTGGATTTGCTAGTTTTTATCCGAAATAGGGGTTTTAGTTTTTATAAGATTGACCTATAAGGCCGACTTAGCCAAACAATTTAAAATTTACCAGAATATTGAGCATAACACTCGATATTTCTGCCTATACCCGCATACAAAGATGTTCTAACATCTATAGATTGCCGATCAAAGGATTTCCTATGCCAAAACGTCAAGATATCGATAGTATTCTCATTATCGGAGCCGGCCCCATTGTCATTGGGCAAGCTTGCGAATTTGATTATTCAGGCACCCAAGCCTGTAAAGCTCTTAAAGCTGAGGGATATCGAATTATTTTGGTAAATTCCAATCCAGCTACGATCATGACTGATCCAGAATTGGCAGATGCAACCTATATAGAGCCCATTACTCCTGAAGTTGTAGCAAAAATTATTGAAAAAGAACGTGCAGAGCACCCTGATGACAAATTAGTACTCTTGCCAACCATGGGTGGCCAAACGGCATTAAACACCGCCCTTTCTTTAGAAAAAATGGGTGTATTGGAAGAGCATGACGTTGAAATGATCGGCGCCAATGCTAAAGCAATTGATAAGGCTGAAGATCGTGATTTATTCCGTGATGCCATGTATAAAATTGGCCTTGAGACCCCTCGCTCTGCATTTGTAAATACATCTGACTTAAAGCAACGCTATAGTGAAGAATATGAAAAAGAACAAAAGATTGCCAAAACAAAAGGCAAGGCTGAGCTTGAGGCTTTTGAAAAATCTTGGGAATTAGGCGAAACCCTACGCTATGAAGAGCACAAATTAACCGCTCAAATGCAGGCTTTAGAAGCAACAACGCACACCGACCTACAAGCCATCGTGCGTCCATCCTTTACCATGGGCGGCCAAGGCGGCGGCATTGCATATACCTTAGAGGAATTATACAGCCTCGTACTTGGTGGCGTTGATGCCTCACCCACTAATGAGGTTTTGGTAGAAGAGAGTGTATTGGGTTGGAAAGAATTTGAGATGGAGGTTGTTCGCGATAAGGCTGACAATTGCATCATCATCTGTTCAATTGAAAATATTGATCCTATGGGTGTGCATACAGGCGACAGTATTACCGTTGCCCCTGCCCTAACACTCACCGATAAAGAATATCAAATGATGCGCAATGCCTCCATTGCTGTACTTCGCGAAATTGGCGTTGAGACTGGTGGTTCTAACGTACAGTTTGCTGTGAACCCTGAAGATGGCCGTTTGGTTGTGATTGAAATGAACCCACGGGTTTCACGCTCATCTGCATTGGCCTCAAAAGCAACTGGCTTTCCTATTGCTAAAGTGGCGGCACGTTTGGCTGTTGGTTATACATTGGACGAATTGGATAACGACATCACTGGTGGTGCAACCCCTGCGAGCTTTGAGCCTTCCATTGACTATGTGGTTACAAAAATTCCACGCTTTGCTTTTGAGAAATTCTCAGCCGCATCCAATGTGCTAACTACTTCAATGAAATCTGTTGGTGAAGTTATGGCCATTGGCCGCAATTTCTCCGAGAGCTTGCAAAAAGCGCTTCGTGGCTTAGAAACTGGGCTTTCTGGCCTTGATGATATTGAAATTGAAGGCATTGCTGAGGGCGATGATAAAAATGCCATCCGCGCAGCACTTGGCACCCCTCGCCCAGATCGCCTTTTAAAAGTTGCCCAGGCTTTTCGCCTTGGCGCAAGCCTTGAGCAGATTTATGAATCATGCAAAATTGACCCTTGGTTCTTGCGCGAGATTGAAAAAATTGTAGCTCTGGAAGAAAAAGTTAAGGCTATCGGCCTACCAGAAGATAAAGAGCAATTGCGCATGCTGAAGTCTCTAGGCTTCTCTGATAAGCGTCTGGGCAGTCTGATTGGTAAAGATGATAAAGCTGTGCGTGATTTACGCCGCAAATTAGATGTGCATCCTGCGTTCAAACGCATTGACACTTGTGCCGCAGAATTTGCCTCTCCTACCGCTTATATGTATTCAAGCTATGAAACACCATTTAACGGTACGCTTGCATGTGAAGCTCACCCATCAACTCGCGATAAAGTGATAATTCTCGGCGGTGGTCCTAACCGCATTGGCCAAGGCATCGAATTTGATTATTGCTGCTGCCATGCTGCTTTTGCCCTTAAAGAAATGGGGCTAGAGGCCATTATGGTAAATTGCAACCCTGAAACTGTTTCCACTGATTATGACACATCAGACCGTCTATATTTTGAGCCTTTGAGCGAAGAAGATGTGATGGAAATCATCAATAAGGAACAGGAGGCAGGCACATTAAAAGGTGTGATTGTGCAATATGGCGGTCAAACCCCATTGAAACTTGCGCAACGTTTGGAAGAAGAAAACGTACCTATTCTTGGCACTTCAGTTGATGCCATCGATTTGGCTGAAGATCGAGATCGTTTTCAAGAGCTACTACACAAGCTTGATTTAAAACAACCCAACAATGGCATCGCCCGCTCTGTTGATGAAGCACGCATCATTGTTGAAAAAATTGGCTATCCCGTGGTTATTCGCCCATCTTATGTATTGGGTGGTCGTGGCATGGAAATTGTTCACAATGAACAACAGTTTGAACGCTACATCACAGAAGCGGTAGTCGTGTCAGGTTCTGCGCCTGTGCTGATTGATGGTTATTTACAAGATGCCATTGAGGTGGATGTGGATTGCCTAGCCGATGGTAAATCAAGCCATGTTTGCGGCATCATGGAACATATTGAAGAGGCTGGCATTCACTCTGGTGACAGTGCCTGCTCACTGCCAACCCATACACTTTCAGAAGAGCTTTTAAATGCTCTTGAAGAACAAACCAAAGCCATGGCTATTGCCCTTAATGTGGGTGGCTTGATGAACGTGCAATATGCCATCAAAGACAATGTGATTTATGTACTGGAGGTTAATCCACGCGCTTCACGCACAGTACCATTTGTTGCCAAAACTGTAGGCAGTCCAATTGCTAAAATTGCAGCCCGCATTATGGCTGGTGAGAACTTGGATGATGCATCTAAAGAATATGGAGGCTTGCGCGACACCCGCAAATTGAAACACATTGCAGTAAAAGAAGCTGTTTTTCCATTTGCACGTTTTCCAGGGGTTGATACCCTATTGGGGCCAGAAATGCGCTCAACAGGTGAAGTTATGGGCTTGGACACCAATTACCCAATGGCCTTTGCTAAATCTCAATTGGGCGGCGGTACAAAGCTACCACAAGATGGCACGGTGTTTATATCAATAAAAGACCATGATAAACCGCGCATTCTGCCTGCTATGAAACGCCTTGAAGCCCTAGGCTTTAAAATCATCGCAACTGGCGGCACCCATCGCTATTTAGATGAAAATGGTGTGAAATGTGAGCGCATTAATAAAGTTCTGGAAGGCCGTCCTCATATTGATGATGCCATTCGCAACAAGCAGGTTCATTTAGTGTTTAATACAACTCAAGGCATTAAAGCACGCTCAGACAGCCGCTCCATTCGTGAGGCAGCCTTGATGAACCGCGTACCTTATTTTACAACAGCAACAGGCGCTATCGCTGCAAGCGAGGCAATTGAAGTTTTAATTAAAGAGGCTATTGAAGTTCGTCCTCTGCAATCATATTTTATGTAAGAGACGACAAAAAAACGGCTTTTGCGCTATTTTCTTGAATTTCTGTAAGAAAAAATGCTATAGAGCCTGTCAATATAGTCAAAACCATATAAATAATCATGGTTTTGGACTATAAATCCTTGTTGTCGCTAAGCTTACCCGCATAAAATCAAATCATTTTATGCAGGCTTAGCTATATATTTTTGAGTAACTTACGGCTCCTAACCAAAATCCGGTTGGAGGCCGTAATTTTTTTATTCTCAATTCAGTTTATTTTATCAAAGGAGACTTTTCATGGAAAAAGTGCCAATGACACCGGGTGGATATGAAGCCTTAAAAGAAGAGTTGCAAATGCGCATGAGCGAAATGCGTCCAAAAATCGTGAAAGCGATTTCAGATGCTCGTGAGCATGGCGATTTGTCAGAAAACGCTGAGTACCATTCCGCCCGTCAAAAGCAA
>CAKMZG010000046.1:14060-15516 GCA_929200335.1 uncultured Alphaproteobacteria bacterium
GAGAATGCAGAATATCATGCAGCTAAAGAACAACAAAGCTTGAATGAAGGCCGTATTGCTGAGCTTGAAGATGTTATCGCTCGCGCTGAGGTGATAAATATCTCAAAGCTTTCTGGCGATAAAATTAAATTTGGCGCAACTGTTGAATTAATTGATGAAGACACTGAAGAAGAGAAAACATATCAAATTGTAGGAGATCAAGAGGCTGATGTCGCAAAGGGCAAGATCTCTATTTCCTCTCCAATTGCCCGTGCGCTTATCGGCAAAGAAGAAGGCGATAGCGTTGAAGTTGCAGCCCCTGGTGGTGTGCGCAGCTATGAAATAGCTGGCATCCAATTTATTTAAGGTAATAAAAGTTATGATTGATTTATATACATTTTCAACCCCAAATGGCCGCAAGGTCTCTCTTGCTTTGGAAGAAATGGGATTAGAATATAACACCCACGCCATCAACATTATGGAAGATGAGCAATTTGCTCCTGATTTTTTAAAAATCTCCCCTAATAATAAAATTCCAGCTATTGTTGATCATGAAACTGGCATTTCGCTTATGGAATCTGGTGCCATTTTGATTTATTTGGCGGAAAAGACCAATAGCTTTATAGGCAAGACACCAGAAGAACGTGCAAAGGTTATTGAATGGCTGATGTGGCAAATGGGTGGTCTTGGCCCTATGCTTGGTCAAGCAGGACATTTTATTGCCTTTAATCCTGGTAAATCTAAATATGCAGAAGAACGTTATTTTAACGAATCTCTTCGCTTGATCGGCGTATTAGAAAAGCAACTTGGAAAGACTGATTTTGTCGCTGGCGATTATTCCATTGCGGATATGGCTATATGGCCATGGATGGCGAGCTTTGCATCTCATTTTTCTCTTGATAGTGAAAAAATGCCGAATATTGTTAGATGGTATAAAGCCATTGCTGCACGCCCTGCTGCTGCAAAGGGCTATGCTGTACCAACTGATGCGGAAATCCCTACCGTTTAATTATAATGGTAATAACGGGGCGTTATGGATAAAAAGCAACCACATATTTGGGTACTCACCGATGGTAAAATCGGGGATCGCGTTCAATGTGTGGGCATTGCTGAGCGCCTTAGCGACAATTATGAAGAGCGTGTGGTGGTACCCACTATGCCGTGGACATGGTTTATGCCAACAGGGCCAATCCCGCCTCACGACGCACCAAATAAGTCTAACAGTCCAATTGCCCCGCCCTATCCTGACGTCGTCATTGCATCAGGTAGAAGGGCTGTGGCTTATCTGCGTGTTATTAAACGCCATAGCCCAAACACAATAACTGTATTTTTAAAAAACCCACGTAACCCATTTTTAAAACCAGACCTTACATGGGCTCCCATACATGACAAATTAAAACCCAACCCAAGCCTAATTCAAACCCTCACCTCGCCTCATGGCATAACACAAGAAAAAATAAATGCGGCTGCACGATCT
>CAKMZG010000047.1:0-684 GCA_929200335.1 uncultured Alphaproteobacteria bacterium
ATCCGTAATATAGAGATATTTAAATTTGAGAATGCAGGTTTTTCTAGCTTTTTCTGGGCTTTTCTATTTTTTTTAGAAAAAAACACCTTTCTTACTAAAATCTCTATTGACCTAGGTAAATCGATCAGGTATTCCCCACGCAGTCGAACGATATACTGCTTCGATAAGGTTGATCCGGTAGCTCAGCTGGTAGAGCAACGCACTTTTAATGCGTCGGTCCTCGGTTCGAATCCGAGCCGGATCACCAAAAAAAATATCCCATTGATTTTATTGATGCTTTTAGTGTTTTTCCCCGCGCCAAATGCGGGGTGCGGGCGTTACAAGTTTTTTGCCAATAACCCTTTCAAAGCAGAATTATCCAATAAACTATCTGCAAGAAGTTTTTTTAATTCCCAATTTTCTGCTTCAAGATCTTTTAAGCGTTTGACTTTACTGACTTGCATGTCGCCATATTTGGCTTTCCATTTATAAAACGTAGCATTGGACATCCCATAACGGCGGCAAAGATCGCTAGCTTTGGCTCCAGCTGAATATTCAGCAATAATTTTCACAATCTGCTCTTCTGTAAAACGGGTCTTACGCATCTATGTTCTCCTTTTCCTTCTTTTAGAACTTTAAGGAAACAAAGTCTCTTTTGAAATGGCTCAGTTTTTAGGGTCAGGTCAATAGCGGAGAGTTTTCGCA
>CAKMZG010000047.1:694-2395 GCA_929200335.1 uncultured Alphaproteobacteria bacterium
TTAGGGGGCAGGTCAATATTACCGACATACAAAAAAGCCGCTGAACATGTCAGCGGCTTTAAAATTTTAGCGAACCATTTTAAAGGCGCTACCCTTTCCGGCGCCACCAGCCAGCGCGTGCTGGTTTTTTATCAGTTTCTTCTGTGGCCTCAGAGGTTACAACAATCTCAGCAGCTTCACTGCTTGATTTGCTGCGGCGAGTTTTGGAAGCCTTGGCTTCTTTCTCTGCCTCTTTAGCTGCTGCTTTCTCAGCAGCTTTTGCGGCCTTAGCGGCTTCACGTTCAGCTGCTTTTTCAGCCTTCTTAGCCTCTTTCTCAGCTTCCTTAGCCGCTTTTTTAGCTTCACGTTCAGCTTCTTTAGCTGCTTTTTTAGCCTCTTTTTCAGTTTCTTTTGCTGCTTTATCCGCCTCAATTTCTTCTTTAGTGCGGCGCTTTCTGCGTGCTGGTTTTTCTGCTTCTGTAGAAGTTTCAGTTTTATCTGTTGCAGGCGATTCAGAGGATTCCTCACTTTGAGGTGCTTCAGAAGTCTGTGCTACAGTTTCTGTGGTATTCTCTTCTGCTGCACTCTTATGTTTACGTCCACCGCGTTTACCACGACGACGGCGTTTTGGCTTATCCTCATCAGAGGTTTCAATATCAGCAGTTACTTCTGATTGCTCTGAAGGTTCTTCAGATTTATCAGAAGTTTGAGAATTTTGACTCTGGGTGTCCAGTTCTTGATTCTGATTGTCGCGATTACGATTATTACCTCTGCGGCGGCGGCGGCGTTTGCGGCGATTACCATCATTATCATTGTCTTCGCCATTATCACCAGTGCCTTGGGCTTCATCCGCCTCATTTTCATCGACACCCTCATGGGTGACAGAATCCAATTGAACATGTTCTGGTGCCGCAACACGGCGTTGTGCAGGCTCACCACGAATGATTTCAAGGTAATCAGTGGTAATGCTGTTATCAATCTCAATTGAGATAGTAACCCCAAATCTTGCTTCAAAATCAGTCAAGCTTTCGCGTTTTTGATTAAGCATGAATAGGGCGGTCTCTGGGCTGCACTTCACCGTAATATTATTGCGTGCGCTGTTTGTAAGATGTTGCTCAATTGAACGCAGCACATGTAGTGCAATAGAGGATGGCGAACGCACATGGCCAGCGCCTTCACAGGTTGGACAAACAAGGGTTGTGCTATCCAATACGCTGGCGCGCATACGTTGGCGAGACATTTCTAGAAGGCCAAAATGCGAGATGCGGCCTACTTGGATGCGCGCTCGATCTGTTTTTAAAGCCTCTTTTAAACGTTTTTCAACGGCGCGATTATTGCGGTTTTCTTCCATGTCGATGAAATCAATTACAATAAGGCCAGCAAGATCACGCAAGCGTAATTGACGTGCAATCTCATCAGCGGCTTCAAGGTTGGTTTGAAGTGCTGTATCTTCAATGGAATGCTCTTTAGTAGAACGTCCAGAGTTGATGTCAATTGCTACCAAAGCCTCGGTTTGATTGATCACCAAATAGCCGCCAGATTTCATGGTGACTTGAGGTTGAAGCATTTTATCCAACTGGCTTTCCACATCGTATCGAGCGAAAATCGGTTGGTTGCCACGGTGTAATTTTACATGACGCGCATTGTTTGGCATCAACATAGACATGAATTCTTTAGCCTCGCGGTAGCCTTCTTCGCCAGCAACGAGGATTTCTGAGATGT
>CAKMZG010000047.1:2444-7092 GCA_929200335.1 uncultured Alphaproteobacteria bacterium
ATTCAAAATCACGCTTAATCTCGTCCTTATGCAAATTTGCACCCGCAGTACGCAAGATTACGCCCATGCCTTTAGCCACATCTAATTCATTGGCAATTGCCTTTAAGCGTTTTCTATCGGCTGCATTGGTGATTTTGCGTGAAATGCCACCACCGCGCGCAGTATTGGGCATTAATACAGAATATCTGCCAGCAAGAGATAGATAAGTGGTAAGTGCTGCGCCTTTGTTACCACGTTCTTCTTTAACGATTTGTATCAAAATAACTTGGCGGCGCTTAATTACTTCTTGGATTTTATATTGACGACGCTTAGGGCGGCGCACTGGCACTTCTTCAAGAGCATCTTCAACACCTACAACATCAACATCGTCAGTATCTGCATTGCCATCTTCATTCTCAGACGTATCATCTTGTTCTGTTTTCCGAGAACGCGAACGACGACGATGGGTTCTGCGACGGCGAGGGCGTTTTGAAGGCTTTTCTAGCTCTTCTGCTTCACCAGTTATTTCATCTGAAGCATCATTTGATGTCTCATCAGAGGTCTCAGCATCAGAAACATCAGAATCTTTTGCATCCTCTGCTACTGCATCATTAGCGGCTGCTTCATCATCAGTTTTTTTAGACTTTGATTTTCTGGTACGGCTTCTGGGTTTTGGTTTTTCTTCCGCTTCAGTTTTTTCTGTTTCTGGAGCTTCAGATTTAGCTTCTTCGCTGGTTGTTTCTTCAGCAACTTCAGCAGGTTTTACTTTTCTTGGGCGGCCACGTTTTTTAGGCGCAGGCTTTTCTTCTGTAGTTGCTTCTTCAGCAACAGGCTCAGAAATTGAATTATCATCTTCTACAATTGCTGCAAGAAATGGTGGTAGCTCGTCATCCTCATCAGAATCGTCTGATTGATCTTGGCTTGCAGCCTCAATTTCTTCAGCTTGTTCTTCAGGCTCAACTTTAACTTCTGGCTTGCGTCTGCGTGATCTACCGCGTTTTGAAGAGGCTTTTTTCTCTTCTGCTGCGCCATCATCCTCGGATGCATCATCATCGTCGGCTGCATCGTCTTCGGATGCATCATTCTCAGATACATTGTCTTCTGATGTTTCATCCTCAGATGCATCATCCTCTTCCAAGTCGTCCTCTTCTTCTTCAAGAAGTGCTTGGCGATCTGCCATTGGAATTTGGTAATAATCTGGATGAATTTCGCTGAAAGCAAGGAAACCATGGCGGTTTCCGCCATAATCTACGAATGCCGCCTGTAGAGATGGCTCTACACGAGTAACTTTTGCTAGATAAATATTGCCACGAAGCTGGCGCTTATCTGAAGATTCAAAATCAAATTCTTCTACTTTGTTACCACGTACAACTGCAACGCGGGTTTCCTCCGAATGGGAGGCATCAATAAGCATCTTATTTTGTGCCATATGCATAATTCTCCACAAAACCGCAGAACATCAGCAAATTTATTAAGTGCCAGAGTTTTATTTTTCTTTTCAAGGAAGATGAATTTCCCAAACCGTAGCTTTGTCGTTCGTATGGAGGACAAAAAGGCGATAGGTTTGATATTGGGATCTAATATTTGTAAAAGAGAACTAAAACCGGAAAATAATCCATTCGCGGATGATTTGGGGGGTTTGTTAAATGTAGGTTTTAAGCGTGCGCGTGAATGTTTTGTGCAAGAATCCATATTATCTTGCAACACAAAGGAGTTTTTCAGGTTTAAACCTGCTTTAACTCTATCTAATCTACCAAACAAGCGCATTGCTATGTTATTAACCTGTATCAAGTTTACATTTAATCACGCTAACCGTAAGATTTCGGTGATCCAAATGCGATGGATTCGATAGTCTTTTCCCCAAATTGGGCCTAAAATCTGGCGCTACAACATCTATTGCAACGTCCGTTTAAGGAGAGGTTAATGCTGGTTAGTTTCTCCTGCATGCCTCCGAGACTAATCTCTTTGCCAATTAGAGTGTATCAAAAATCACTTTAACTGACGTTAAATCATGTAAATATTGTTTGAATTGCAATAAGCTAAATATCATAGCCAACCATAGAGTATGGCTTGGCCTTTGCTTGGGGGCAATCGAAATATAATATTACAATCAGTAATCTTGTAAGGCCGTCCATTGTGATGGCCTTGGGTTTGAATTTTGTTGGTTCCTCACCAATGTACTGTGAATTTGTTATTTTCTAACGTTATTCAGAGTTTTAATGAATCTCAAATCAAAATCTAAAATTAGTATTAGGCGTGCTTTGCATAAATGACAAGCAATTTTTATTTTATTGGGATTGATAAAGATAGCGTCCTTTTATTGTCATTATTTTTAATTAAGGTTATCAAGAGCTACGAATTTTGATTAAAGCAATTAGAAATACTGAATAATCAGGCTGTATGAGGCATTCCATGGGATATAAAATTATTGTGAAAAGGGCGTTCTTTCCGCTCTTATTTATGATCATGTGTTTTTGTACTGCTCTTTTAAGTCAGAGCCTTTATGCCAGCGAGAATGATGCAAATGAAGTAGATGGCGGGCAGGCAAGGCCAAATGAAGCTCATATTCTTTTTGCAGCTCGCAGCATTGGTAATACCTCTCGCACAAGGTTGATTATGGATTTTGACCGTCCAGTCACATATAAGAGTCGGCTGCTGGATGATCCTAAACGTATAGTTCTTCAATTTCCCAAAGTATTTTTTAAACTTCCCAATTCAAAAAGCGCTTTGGAGCAAGGGATTATCAGAACCTTTCGCTATGGGGCGATTGATCAAAAGAGTTCACGTATTATTTTAAATTTGCAAACACCCGCATTAATCATCAATGAGCAAATGCAAGAACTTAAAGATGATAAACGGTTTCGTGTGATTCTAGATATAGAATCAGTGGATGAGGAGTTGTATCAATCTAAATTACAGGCGCAGTCAACTATATCTTCTGAACCAAAAGAGGTGGTTAAAAATGGGGTTAGCGCTCAGTTTAATGAATTTAGCAAAGAGGGGCGTGAAAATATCCTCATTATTTTAGATCCTGGCCATGGCGGTATTGATAGTGGGGCGAAGGGTAAGAATTTAGGCAATCAGGTGGTGGTGGAGAAGAATATTACACTGTCATTTGCCAAAATTTTAAAATCTAAGCTTGATGATATCCAAGGTATTGAGGTGCTTTTAACCCGTAAGAGTGATGAATTTATAACTTTAAGCAAACGCGTTGCTTTTGCCCAAGCAAATCAGGCTGATTTATTCATCTCTATTCATGCTGATTCTTTGCGCGAGCATTATATTCGAGGAGCATCCATATATACTTTGTCAAAGAAGGCTTCTGATCAATTGTCGGAGCGTTTGGCTCAAAGTGAAAATATGGTGGATGAAGTTGCCGGTGAGCGCCCACCCAATATTGCTGCTGTAAATGACATTTTATCTGATTTAACAACGCGTGAGACGGGGATTTTTTCTCATAGTTTTGCGCGTATTGTTTTAACTCAGTTTAAAGGCAAGATTAATCTAATAAAAAACCCTTTACGCTCGGCAGGGTTTCATGTGTTAAAAGCTCCCGGAGTACCGTCAATTTTGTTGGAATTGGGTTATTTGTCCAATCATGAGGATGAAAAACTCCTGATAAACTCGAAATGGCAGTCAAAAGTTGCAGATTATCTGGTGAAATCCATCCAACAGCATATTCGTCAAGCAAAGCCGCTGCCATGATTACTTGTATTATATGTGGTGAGTATTTAACTTGTGATAAATCACAGTAAAGCGTGGCAAAATAGCAACAGTTGGATCATATCTTAGGTGTGGCCTTTGTATAATCAGATTATGCCTATATATTGCCATAGTTCTTGGTAAAAAAGCACAAGCAAAAAAGTGCTTAAGCTGATGAAGTAGCTTTTCAAATTCTTGGAGGTTTTGATTGTGAAGTTATGAATTCAGAAGAGTAATGAATGGATATTTTGAAATTGTTCAAAATATTTTATAATAACTGGGGTCTTTCTTAATTGAGTTTAGAAGCCAGATAGCTTAGGTATTGCTACAAAATAGCAATAATATTATCGACAATTGGAATGATTGAATGTTTCTTCGCTTACTAGGGTATATTTTTGGAATTGGTGCGGTGCTATTCGTTGTGGTTGCTGCCGTTGTGATGGTCTATATTGCACAATTGAGTAAAGACTTGCCTGATTATGAGGTTTTGGCCAATTATCAACCGCCAGTGACAACGCGATTTTATGCGGGTAGTGGCGCTTTGATGGCTGAATATGCTAGAGAACGTCGCTTGTATTTACCTATTCAAGCCATTCCTGATCGCTTGAAAAATGCTTTTCTAGCAGCTGAAGATAAAAGCTTTTATTCTCATATTGGTATTGATCCTCTTGGCATTCTACGTGCGGTTAAAACCAATCTTGAAAATCTTGGTTCAAATCGCCGTAAATCTGGTGCGTCAACCATTACGCAACAGGTTGCTAAAAACTTTTTGCTGACTTCAAAGCAAGATTACACCCGCAAGATTAAAGAGGCTATTTTAGCCCTGCGTATGGAGCGCACCTTTAGCAAGGATAAAATTTTAGAACTTTATATGAATAAGGTGAATTTAGGCTTGCGTGCCCATGGCGTTGGGGCGGCAGCACTGGCTTATTTTAATAAATCCGTTAATGAATTAACTATTGAAGAA
>CAKMZG010000047.1:7102-15424 GCA_929200335.1 uncultured Alphaproteobacteria bacterium
ATTGAAGAATGTGCTTATTTTGCAGCTCTTCTAAAAGCGCCAAACAATTATCATCCATTTAGACATACAGAACGTGCCATTGAGCGCCGTAATTGGGTGATTGATCGCATGGTAGTGAATGGATTTATCTCGGTTGACGAGGCTGAGGCTGCTAAAGCTAAACCGTTAAATGTATCACCGCGCGGTAGTCGAACAACTTATATTGAGGCATCTGGCTATTTTTCAGAAGAGGTGCGCCGTAGAATTATTGATAAATATGGCAATGAAACCCTTTATGCTGGTGGCTTAGCAGTTAGAACAACCCTTGATACTAAATTGCAATTGGAATCTCAAAAAGCTCTACGAAATGGGCTAGCGAAATTTGATAAATCAAAAGGTTATCGTGGTCCTGCTGCAAAGATTGAAACGGGTGGTGATTGGGGTATTGAACTTAGTAAAGTCAAAAAATTAAGTGATGTCCCCGAATGGGATTTGGCAGTTGTTTTAGCCTCTGATGGTAATAGGGCTGATATTGGCATTCAACCTAAAAAAACGATTTCTGGAAAATTGGTGAGTGAACGTACATTAGGTACGGTTGCTTTAAAAGGTTCGAAATGGGCATTACGTCGTAAAGATCTTGGCAGGGTGGTGAAAAACCTATCACAAGTTTTAGCCGTTGGTGATGTGATCTATGTAGAGAAAAAAGGCGAAGGCAATACTTACGTCTTGCAACAAGTACCAAAAGTTGGCGGTGGTATTGTTGCTATGGATCCAAATACTGGTCGTGTTCTGGCCATGTCTGGTGGATTCTCATTCTCTGCATCACAATTTAACCGTGCAACTCAAGCAAAACGTCAACCCGGCTCATCCTTTAAACCTTTCGTTTATGCCGCAGCGCTTGATAATGGCTATACCCCCTCAACAGTGGTGTTGGATGCGCCAATTAAGATTAATCAAGGTGGCACACTTGGATTTTGGGAACCTAAGAATTATGGTGGTAAAAAAGCCTATGCCGGCCCTACAACGCTACGCCGTGGTATTGAGAAATCAAAAAACCTTATGACTGTGCGCTTGGCAAAAGACATGGGCATGGATACGGTTGCTGAATATGCCGAGCGTTTTGGTATTTATGACAATATGCTGCCCGTGTTGGCTAATTCACTAGGTGCTGAAGAGACCACCGTATTGCGTATGGTATCTGCCTATGCGGTATTGGCAAATGGTGGACGTAGTATCAATCCATCCTTCATTGACCGCATTCAAGATCGCTATGGTAAAACTATCTTTAAGCATGATCAACGTATCTGCGAGAGCTGTAATGCTGAAGCATGGGAAGGTCAACCTGAGCCAGAGGTAATAGATAACCGTGATCAGGTACTTGATCCTATGACAGCCTATCAAATCACCTCTATGATGGAAGGCGTGGTACAACGCGGCACTGCTCAAAAAGTAAAATCTTTAGGCCGCCCAATTGCTGGCAAAACAGGCACAACCAATGAAGAAAAAGATGCTTGGTTCGTTGGGTATTCGCCAACACTCGTGGTAGGGGTGTATGTGGGTTTTGATACACCAAAGCCAATGGGCAAAGCTGCTAGTGGTGGCGGATTAGCCGCTCCTATCTTCATTGATTTTATGGATGATGCATTGAAGAACAAGCCTGTTGCTGAATTTAGAATTCCTGAAGGTTTACAATTAATTCCTATCAATGCAAAAAATGGCTTAAGGGCAAATGGCGAAGGGAAAGGCGTGATTTTGGAAGCTTTCAAGCCGGGCTCTGGCCCGCCAACTCGCGCAACCATTATTGGTTTTGATCCATCTGAAGCTGTGCGCCAAGTAGAGGGCTCTGATCGAGCAGAAGAAGCCATTAAAAGTAATGAAGGTGGTCTATTTTAGACATAAGCTATGACTTTGTGAGTTTAGTCATTTACTTATGAAAAATTGTTGATACATTCACCACAAAATTGGATGGTGTTAAGCCCGAATAAAATGTGAAAGTTTTATTCGGATAGGCTTAACAACTGGAAACTATGGTCAACTCATATAGCCACTTGTTGAAGTTTGGCTATTGTGTTGCTGGGTGAGGGCATTAGCGCGTGTAGCGCTTAAGTGCATGATGGTTTAGAGCACGTCACCCAAAAGTGGTTGCCGGTTTTGGGAATGATGACATGCAACAACAAAGGGTTAGGGCGCATTTTGAATTTACCGATAAGTGATGCGTTCTAGGCTTTAATAATCAGGAGAATAATATGCGTGCAGAAATGCAAAGCATGGTTGAGGATATCAAGCAGGCTATCAGCTTGCTAAGGAGGCATCTTTGACTGGGATATTGCTGTAAAACGCCTTGATGATTTAAATGAGAAGGCTGAAAGTCCCGAGCTTTGGAACAATCCAGATGAAGCGCAAAAACTTATGCGCGAGCGTCAGCAGTTAGAAAAAGGTATTGGCGGCATTCGTTCTATTGAGGGCGAAATGCGCGATTCTATCGAACTGATAGAAATGGGTGAAGAAGAGGGCGATGATGCCATTGTTAGTGAGGCCGAGGAGGCGCTTAAACAACTTCATAGTGAGTTGGGGCAACGTCAAATCGATACACTTCTTTCTGGTGAAGTTGATGCCAATGATGCTTTTTTGGAAGTCCATGCGGGTGCTGGCGGCACAGAAAGTCAAGACTGGGCTTCTATGTTGTTGCGCATGTATTTACGTTGGGCAGAACAGCAGGGTTTTAAAACCGAGGTTATTGCAACCAATGCAGGCGAAGAAGCTGGCATAAAGAGTGCTACAATCCTTATTAAAGGCGAAAACGCCTATGGTTGGGCAAAAACTGAGTCTGGTGTGCATCGCTTGGTAAGAATTTCACCTTTTGATAGCAATGCGCGGCGTCATACATCATTTTCATCTATTTGGGTTTATCCTGTGATTGATGATAATGTGGAAATAGATATTCAAGATAAGGTCATCCGCATAGACCCCGTCCGCGCACCGGGCGCTGGTGGTCAACATGTGAATACAACCGATAGTGCTGTACGCATTACGCATATTCCAACGGGTATTGTGGTGACCAGCTCGGAAAAATCACAACATCAAAACCGTGCTAATGCTATGAAAGCCTTACGCGCGCGGCTCTATGATATTGAGATGAAAAAGCGTGAGGAAAGCATTAAAGAAAGCCATGATAATAAGGCTGAAATTGGTTGGGGCAGTCAAATTCGTTCTTATGTTTTGCAGCCCTATCAAATGGTCAAAGATTTACGCACAGGCGTTGAAAGCGGAAATCCTTCCGCAGTTCTAGACGGAGACTTGCAGCCCTTTATGGAGGCCGCCCTTGCTCATCAAGTCACAGGATCTGATGGTGCAGTTGAAGATATCGAATGATGTCTGACGTGAAATCGGTCAAAAATATACGAGAGAGAATATGCCATATTTAATAGCATTATTGGTTGTAGGACTTTTTATCTATAGTTTTATTCAACTGTTTATACGTTCAGACCCCAAAACCTTAGCGGAAATTATTCGTGGTGCAATGCCTTGGTTGCTTGCGGGTTTTGCCGTGATAGCCTTTATTCTTGGGCGTCAGATTGCCGGCGGCCTTTTGCTTGTTGTGGCCATTTTTTATTATCTTTGGGCAAAGAATTATGAGCGCCGTAAGGATCAAGTAAATGAAAGCCAAAAAGATGATGATAGTAGCAATGAAGATAGTTAAGTCTAGCACATGTAGCGTTTAAGTGAATCCACATAAACGCTACATGTGCTAGGATTAAATTACTTCTAAGGCGAAGCTGCCTTCTTGGTAATCATCTCCACGGCCGATGGTTTCAATGGCTTTAATCATTCGACCTTGACGACTTAAGGCTTGGTCAGCCAATTGAACAAGATAAGAATTAGGTGTGCAAATGGCAGAGGCGTTGCGTAAATTTTGTGCCAATTCCATTTCATCTACTTCAGGCATTAAAGCGCAGGCCATGATATAGCATGATGCTGGTGCGCGAGATACACCAAGCCAGCAGTGGACTAAGAGATCCGATGTGCCAGTTTTATGCCATTCCTGTGCAAAATCTATTAATCGGCTGATGTCATTATCTTTAGCAAGTTCAAAGCCGGCAATGGCCTCGCTGACATCATTAAAACTTAAGCGCAAATGGTCTTCAGCTGCAATATGCTCCGGGCGGTCAACAATCTGTTCCCGTGAAAGTACAGAGACGATATGAGAGATGTCATGCTCTTCTGCAAGTTGCGGCATTTGCTCTAATGAGCAGACATATATACGGCGGGTCATAAAGGTTTTACCTCGCTATAAGTTTATAGAAACGCTCAATGAATTTGCGTTGAGCTTTATGGGTTGACCATGGTTTCATCCATTTTTTATTGGAAACTTTAAATTCCTCATGGGCGAAATATTGATTGGCCTCTTCCATGGAGAAACCTGCTAATTCTGTAGCTTCATGAAAGGCGGCGATGAGATCGGCTTTTTTGATTAATGCTTTGAGTTCTGGGGTGATTTTTTCTGGAAGATTAAAACGCAAATGAATGGCGCCCTGTAGACGATCCTCAACCTTGCCATAATTGCCGCCAAGTACGGCCTTGAATGGTGAAATCATATCGCCAATCACATATTCTGGTGCATCATGTAAGAGCGCTGCCATTAGCTCTTGAGGCGTTGTAATTATGTTGTTTTGTTTGCAGTATTTGCGGAAAATGCTTTCAACCAATAGGGAGTGCTGAGCCACAGAATAGGCATGTTTACCAATGGTTTGGCCATTCCATCGGGCTACACGGGCAAGACCATGGGCGATGTCTAAGATGTTCACATCCTCAGGACTTGGTTCTAATAAATCAAGGCGCGCCCCTGATAACATGCGTTGCCATGCACGAGACTTATTTATTGCAGAATTATTCATTTTCAGCCTCGCTTTCGTGCTCATTGTTTTCATTAAGTGTGAAATTCACCCAGTCTGGCAATTCAGCTGAAATGTTCATTTCACCACAGATGATTGGGCTTTCATTTTGCAAGGCGGTATTTAGGCGATCCAAGCGGATAAGCCCAAGTCCTTTATGATTGGCATGTGAGCCCATCTGCCCAATTTTTTTCTCTCCTGCTATAATATCTGTGCCAAGAGGGGGAAGCTCACTTTCTGCTGCAATTTTAATCATACGTTTGCGCACGGTTGCACGATGCTTCATGCGTGAAACGACTTCTTGCCCTACATAGCAGCCTTTGTGTCCAACAATATTGGATGCACCCTCATATTGATCCATCAAAACCTCATGAGGGTATACTTGTGAAGACTCATAATCCTGTCCCAACTCGCTTAACCCAAGTTGGATGCGTTGTTGGTGGTATAAATAGGGTTGTGTGTCAATTGTGATTTTGGGCAGCATTTTGCCATAGATGCGACAGCCCATGGCCTTGTGCCGAGGGTCTTGAAAAACACGATGAGCTTTTAACCCAAAGGCTTCTTTATCGAGAATGGAGTAATCTTGTGCATCACAGGCAAAGACCAAAATGTCTTCTTTTGCCTCTATAATGATAGGGGAGCGCAGGCGATAAAGACTAAGCTTTTTCAATAATGCATCCCGCTCATTTTGCGCCACGTCAATCATAACCCCTTGCAGGGTGGTAAAGACAAAAAAATCAAATGATATTTTGCCTTGTGGAGTTAATAGAGCACCATAGGCCATTTCATCTTGTTTAAGTGCTTTACAATCACAGGTAATTAGACGCTGTAAAAACTCTCGAACACCTTCACCCTCTAGGGAAATTAAGCTGCGCTCATTAAGTTTTGTCCATTTAATTGCTGCGGCATCAATTGGTGGATTCATAGAACTGCTCACTTGTTAACGTTATATTGCTCGCGGCAATCTGCGCGGGCGCGGTGCATAAGCACTAATTGCTCTTTGCTCCTTTGCTGAATCAACATATATTGTTTCAGTTATAACAAGAGATACCTAAAGCGGGGATAAGCGTCCAGATTTTTATTTGAAAAGTTTGTATATAAAAACTATTGAATGGTTTTGTTAGCGGTGAAATCACCATGGGCAAGTTGTTTATCAAGGGTTTTGATAAAATCTGCCGTGTTTTGCTCGCCAAAATGACTAACCAGTTCACTCATAGCGGTATAAACAGCGCTTTCAGCCAAAATTTCGGTTTCAATGCCCTCGGTTTTAGCCGTTAGCCATGCTTCTTTAAAAATTTCAATAGCTACAAGACGTTTTTCTTCTTGAATAAGCTCGTCGAGTTCTGTCGCTTGTTGTTCTAACATGGCAGTCATTGTTCATTTCCAAAATAGTGTTCTGATGTGCCCACAATAGCAGAGCTTTTAGATTATGATAGTGGCAAAACCATGAACGTGCGGGGTAATTACTAAGATGGCTAATAAGATTGGTTAACAAGATATGGTGAGCATACATTCTAGAGCTTGATGCATTTGTATGAATTCAAAATGCCGCTCTAGATTCCTTAATTGGCGCGAATAGTTCTCATTTAAGTGAATCCACTTAAATGCTACACGCGCTAGAACTTGATGCGTTTATATGAATTCAGGTTGATGCTCTTCTGTATTAGATTCGTGCTATACAACCCATATGTCAAATTACAGCTCACTTGGCATATGGGTCAATGTATGGCGTGTTATTGGCGGCCATAGCGGATAATAATGGATTTAGCCAATTCAGCGCCTTCATTGGTATATTGATTAATCACATGTTTAGCATTATCAGTGCAGGTTTTATAAGTGATTTGATAGGCTTTAAACCCACGGTTATAATAAGCAGTAAGTTTGCCACGATATTTCCCGCTGGCGCGTTCATTATTAATAATATTGCCCATGGAGCCGCGCCAATTTTTATTCACATTGGCAGGGCAGATTTTATTAAGATAATGCATGGCACCTAAAATTTGGCTGAGGCGTAAAATTTCTTTTTCATAAGGCACATTAGTAAGCGGTGTATCATCATAACGATCAGGTGCATCTTCGCCAACACCTTTCGTGGAACTTGTGTTTCCATCAGGTGGCGTATCAAAAATACCGTGTTCGAAATCATATTGCTCGATTTCCAATTCAAGATTGGTTTGGGCAATGCTAGGGACTGTTTGGATTACCAGAAAAAAGCAGATACTAGCGATGATACTGGCGATGATAGATGATGCAGTTTTATGTAATCTGCATTTTAAAATATCTGTATTTTGAAAAATACCCATATTCATTCCCATTATTGCCCTCTATTTTAAAAGTGTGAAAGTTTTATAAGAGCATTGCCATGGTTTTGCAATTTTTACTTTATGCGATTTGCAAACAAACTTTGCAGCAGCTCCAAAGTATCCTTTGAAATATCTAATTGAGGCAATTGGTTCTCATTATACCAACCGATAGCCTTAGCATCATCCCCTGCGGTGACATTTGGCCTGCTGCCTTCTATTTCATAAATGAATAGATTGATTTCATAGGCTTCTTCAGGAGAAATTTTGAAATGGATGGTTTTAGAGTATTTTAGAGATTTTTCCGCTAGGTTTAAACCCGTCTCTTCCCAAATTTCACGACAGGCGGCTTGTTCTAAGCTCTCATTGGCTTCCACGTGGCCGCCCGGGATACTCCATTCATATTGCCGTGGTGGGTTCTTACGCTGAGCCAGTAGGACTTTATCACCGCAAAAAATAGCAACGGAAGTTCCTTGGATATAATCAGAAGAGATGTTTGCGCTTTTCATGGCCTTATATTATCTTATTTATCTGATTGTTACAGTAAAAAATGGATTCTATCATGTGCGGCAGATTTGCGCTTACTTCACCTCCAGAAGAAATTAAAGGCATCTTTAATTTAGATCAGATGTCGGCCTTTCCTCCGCGCTATAATATTGCACCAACACAGCCGATTTTAACCATAGGGGCGGGCGTAAAATCGCAATTTGAGGCGCGTCTTGTGCGCTGGGGATTGGTGCCGTCTTGGGTGAAAGATCCTAATGATTTCTCTTTGCTCGTGAATGCTAGGGCAGAATCAGCCCATGAAAAGCCCTCATTTCGAAATGCCATGCGTCATGCTAGAGTAATCATTCCAGCCAGTGGGTGGTATGAGTGGCACCGTAGCGAGGGACAAAAGCAACCCTATCATATTCGCCTTAAATCAGGCGAACCTATTTTAATGGGTGGCTTAATGGAAACTTGGGCTGATGCTGGGGGCAGCGAGGTGGACACAGGGTGCGTATTAACAACGCCTTCTAATGCTAGCCTTAAACATGTTCATCATCGTATGCCCGTGATATTACGTCCACAAGATGTAGAGCGTTGGTTGGATTGCAAAACCCAAGAACCGAGCCATATTACAGATCTGATAGAGCCTCAAAATCAATTAG
>CAKMZG010000048.1 GCA_929200335.1 uncultured Alphaproteobacteria bacterium
ATCTCCACTTGCATGTTAATTTTAATGGCAGGTCACGGCTCCACCATTGATGTTTTAGGATCTGGCATGCATGCACTGTTAAAATTTCCTGATGAACATCAAAAACTACGTGAAAACCCTGCACTGATCACAACCGCGGTGCAAGAAATGTTCAGATATGATGCCCCGTTACCCTATTTTCATCGCTTTGCCACAAAAGATATAGAAGTCGCTGGCAAAATCTATAAAGCAGGCACACGCTTTGGACTTTTATATGGCGCTGCTAATCGTGATCCTGCACATTTTGATAATCCCGATCAATTCGATATTACTCGAACCCCTAATCGCCATATTGCCTTTGGCAAAGGAGCGCATTTATGCCTTGGCAATCATTTAGCACGTCTGGATATGGATGTAATTTTCACCACATTGAATCAACGTTTTCAATCTATTCAGCTGGTGGATAACAATGTAGAGTATAAATTAGGGCTTTCTGTTCGCGGCCCCAAAAGCTTGCCTATAGCTTGGCGGGTAAAATAGATTATTGTGACACTTCATAAAGCATCTTGGTTGCTTTTTGAAAACCAAAGATATGGCGCAAAAACCCAATATCCTCGGTTTCTTGAGCGACAAAGCCTTGGCGCTCATAAAGTGCACGGGCGCGCGGATTAATATCAATCACATCGAGGCGCACTTGAGAGCAGCTCAATTCTGCAGCCTTATCTTTAATGGCCAACAAAAGCGCAGAACCTACCCCTTTGCCTCGTGCAGCCTCATCAACGAATATGCCATCCATCAGCAAAATATCTTTTTCCAATGAGCGCTCAAGAAACGCTAAGACAAGCCCGCGCCATAGAGCCCCAAGCCAACCATAAGGTTTTGCTAAATCCGCCAATTCACCGCCTATAAACCCACCTTGCGCAGTTTTAAACCCTGCCACACCCAAGAGCGTACCATCTTGATCTAGTGCTGAGATTGCAAAATTAGGATTAGCCACGGCTTCAACGAAAGCTAGAGCTTTTTCCTCGGGGTTCATAATCAGCCCAAGTTTACCGCGAAACGCCTGCCAAAACATATGGGCAATTTGCTTACGGTGTACAGGAGAAAATCCTGGGTTTATGACAAAGGTGGTATTATTAGTCATAATCTAGCTATTAATTCCAAAAATCTCATACATTTTACGCTTCCCCTCAGGATTAAATATTATCACTCTACTATTAACTTTTCTATAGACCCAATGATCATTTAAAAATTTATCTAATAAAGCAGCTCCTAATCCACCTGAAAGATGAAACCGTCGTTCACTCCAATCCAAACAAGTAAGGCATGTTGGGCGCTTAGCTTTTTTTAATACCATAACATTAAGACCAAATTGATCAAAAAAATCTTCACCTTTTGCAGTTAAAACCACTGCACCATCTTTATGATTTATAAAATTATATTCTAACATTTTATCAAACAGCTTAACCCCGACATAGCCAGCAAGATGATCGTAACACACTCTTGATGTTCGCATAGCTTCGTTCTGAGGCCCTGTTTTAATAACTTGTTCTTGGGCGCTTGCAGAAAAACCCAATAGCTTTTCTACCAATTCAACAATCTGATTACCCGATAGCGTGAAATAATGATGCCTGCCTTGTTTAAGGCGTGTGATAATCTTACCTTCTTCCAATTTTTTAAGATGAGCACTCACAGTCTGTGGTGTAAGATTAGATGCTTTAGAAAGCTCACCCGCCGTTAGCGCTTTGCCTGAAAATAAAGACAAAATAATTTTTGATCGCGTTGGGTCTGCTATCAATCCTGCAACATAGGCTAATTGATTAACTGGTTCCATATCCACCCCTTTCATCATATCTATAACAAAACTCTATAACATATAAATCATCCATAGTTCGTTACCTAACGAAACAATTCTTCTTGTTTTTCTCCAAAGCTATAGAACCAATTATCTTAAGGAAATCATCATGGATCAAACTACATTTGTATTTATGCTCTCGGCATGGGCAGGACTTGCTGCCGCTGCTATTTCTCCAGGTCCCAATATGTTCATTTGCATTGAAAAAGGCATATCACAAGGCAGGCGTGCTGCCATACAAACAGCATTTGGTATAGGAATTGCTGCAATTTTATGGGTATTTTTTGTTGTTCTAGGTTTTGGTGCAGCCACAAAATATTTTCCCAATATCATTCCTAGCATGGGCATTTTAGGAGGGGCATATCTTATCTATTTAGGCATTAAGAGTTTTATCGCTATTTTAAAGCGAACAAAATCTTCATTTACTTTCACAGCAAGAAATACCATGCAATTTAGTGCATGGGGCAATGCCTCACATGGTTTCTTAATTAGTATTTCCAATCCTAAAGTAGCTCTATTTTGGCTATCTCTTACCAGTATTGTAGGTTTTAAACTCCAAGCGCTTCCAATATTAATCTTATTTGCACTTGGTTGCTGCCTTGTGACATTCACCATTTATAGCACTTATGGAATTTTATTTTCCACACCTAAAATACGTGATGCTTATACGCAATATGCCAAGACTGGTAACTTCATATTCGGGCTAGTATTTTGCTCGCTTGGGCTTGGGTTTTTAATTTATGCAATTCAATTACTTTAACTATAGCATGTCACCCAAAAGTGGATACCGGTTTTGGGAATAATGACATGTGATAACAAAAGGATAGAGCGCATTTATGAATTTATAGATAAGTGATGCGCTCTAAAAGCAAAAAAGGCGCCCATCGCAATGCGAGAGACGCCTTTAGAATTCAAATATATGTTAGCTAAATAACTAACTACTTCCAATCACGAATATCAACGAAGTGACCCGCGATGCCAGCGGCGGCGGCCATTGCAGGTGACACCAAGTGCGTACGGCCTTTGAAGCCCTGACGGCCTTCAAAGTTACGGTTTGATGTTGATGCACAACGCTCACCCGGTTTTAAGCGGTCATCATTCATCGCCAAACACATGGAACAACCAGGCTCACGCCATTCAAAGCCAGCTTCAATAAAAATTTTATCCAAACCTTCTGCTTCTGCTTGCTCTTTCACAAGGCCAGAGCCCGGTACAATCATACCCGACACGCCTTCAGCAATTTTCTTGCCTTCAATCATTTTTGCAGCTTCGCGGAAATCCTCAATGCGGCCATTGGTGCAAGAACCAATGAATACACGGTCAATTTTAATGTCAGTGATTGGCGTACCCGGCTCAAGACCCATATATTCCAATGCACGCCATTTAGAAGCACGTGTGTTCTCATCCTTAATGTCATCAGGATTTGGCACATTACCCGTTACTGCAATCACATCTTCAGGAGATGAACCCCAGCTTACAATTGGCGTAAGGTTGTTAGCATCCAATTCGATCACTTTATCAAAATGCGCCCCCTCATCGGTGTGCAAGCCTTTCCAATATTCAAGCGCCATGTCCCAAGCTTTGCCAGTAGGTGCTTTTGGTCGGCCTTTGATATATTCAAAAGTCTTTTCATCTGGAGCAATCAAGCCAGCGCGTGCACCGCCCTCAATTGACATGTTACAAACGGTCATGCGGCCTTCCATAGAAAGCGCTTCAATGGCAGGACCACAATATTCAATCACATAGCCTGTACCACCAGCAGTTCCGATCTCGCCAATGATGGCAAGTACGATGTCTTTAGCCGTTACATTATCACCCAAAGTGCCATTTACTTGCACTTTCATGTTTTTGGCTTTTTTCTGTATAAGCGTTTGCGTCGCAAGCACATGCTCAACTTCTGAAGTACCAATACCATGAGCAAGTGCGCCAAAAGCACCATGGGTTGATGTATGGCTATCACCACAAACAATGGTCATGCCAGGAAGGGTAAAGCCTTGCTCTGGACCAATGATATGAACAACGCCTTGGCGCTTATCAGTTTCAGAATAATATTCCACGCCGAAATCAGCAGCATTTTTTGCTAGCGCTTCCACTTGAATGCGGCTTTCTTCATTAGCAATACCCTGAGAGCGATCCGTTGTTGGTACGTTATGATCAACCACAGCCAATGTTTTTTCTGGCGCGCGCACTTTGCGGTTAGCCATACGAAGGCCTTCAAAAGCCTGCGGACTTGTTACTTCATGTACAAGATGACGGTCGATGTATAAAAGCGCAGTGCCGTCTTTTTGTTCATGCACTAAGTGGTCATCCCAGATTTTGTCATATAAAGTTTTTGCCATTTTTTCCTCTTTGCCCTTTTGAGTGTTTTGCCCTATTTGGCTCCACTCCTATGGGGTATCATAGTTGTATTAAACAAACATGTTATAAATAAAAACGGCGCCAAGCTTGTGCTGACGCCGTAATAATCATTGTGAGTTATAACTCAAACTTATTCAGCGTCTTTTTGTGCTTCTTCAGCTGGCGCTTCTTCTGCTGCAGCAGCTTCCTCAGCAGCTTTTGCTTCAGCGGCGGCTGCTTCTGCAGCAGCTTTTTCTTCGGCAGCTTTTTCAGCAGCTAGTGCTTCAGCAGCAGCAATTTTTTCAGCTTCAAGAGCAGCTTTTTCAGCTAAGAATGCAGCGCGCTCAATGTCATTCAACTTTTTAGCACGAACTGATGTGTTTTCAGCAATACGTGCAGACTTACCACGTAGGCCACGTAGATAATAAAGTTTAGCACGGCGAACATCACCACGACGCACAACCTCAACGCCTTCAACAAGCGGAGAATATACAGGGAATACACGCTCAACACCTTCGCCATAAGAAATTTTACGAACTGTAAAGCTCTCATTCAAGCCAGCGCCTTTGCGCGCAATGCAAACGCCTTCATAAGCCTGAACACGAGTACGAGATCCTTCCGTCACACGCACAAGAACACGAACCGTATCACCTGGCTCAAATGCAGGTAGTTTACGCTTTGCTTCGATTTCAGCAGCTTGTTCAGCTTCTAATTGTTGAATGATATTCATCTTAAACCTTTTTCCGGATGCCGCTTTTTATCTGTTTTTAAGCCAACATCTCATCTATAAGCCATTGCGTCCAAAATTCTTACTCTGCTATTGACGGCAACCCGTGCACAGCGCAAAAATGACTCTCGTCTGGGCGATTCACTTGATTTCATGCAGATTAGACCATAGCCCAATCGTTATTTCTCGCGCGGTATACGGCAAAAATCATAAAATGTCGACAGGTTTTTGCTATTTTTTTGCAAATTTTCCGACATTATCTCACTTCAAAGAATAAACCACGGAATCTTGGAATAAGTAAAAGATAAAAGAATAGGATATCAAGTGCAGTCTGCACTACTGGTGCGGTAAATGGATTGCCATCACCATTAAACTCTTTAAAAGCAATTGGGCTACCAATGAGAGACAAATTTGTCAAAGCGCCGATGTGATCAACAATGGAAAGGGAGAAATACACAATAAGCAGTGTCCAAACCGTCAATCCACGCCAGCGCCAAACTGCAAAGGCAAGAGGAATTGCAAAAATTGCCGTCACGAGATCTAAAATTGCAGGATACATCCAAGCAGGAGAATCCACACCATCAGCAACGCTTTGGATAAGAGGTAAGGCAATGAAACGGATTAATTGAGCTAAAATCCAAATAACTAAGCCAGCCAGAAATAGCTTCTCAATGCCCTTCAAACCCCTTAATTTTCTTTCACCCATTACCTCTACCATAGAACATTTCCCAATATTTTAATTTATATATAACTTTACTGCTATAATCTGTCATAACCTAAGTCAAATTAACTATTATTAATAAAGAGGGGAGCCTTTATGCTATATGCAATTTTATTCACTACCTTTATCACCATTGTTTTAGCAGGACTAATTGCTGGCAGCACCTTTTATATCACCCTTGTTGAGGTTCCAGCAAGGAGTGCTATGAATGCCAATGTTTCCGCCGGCAGCTGGATGGAAACTTTTCCGCGCGCTATGAAATCTATGAAAGCAATGGGCTTTGTTCTACTCGCCTTATTGGTGATTACATTCCTACTAACATGGAATTTCTTATGGCTCATTGCCATCATTCCATTTTTTGCCTTGGGCCCTTATACAGGCGCGCGCATGGCACCCATTAATAATCAATTGCTTGATGAAGCTTTAGACTTAAATTCGCAAGCAGCCCATGATTTAACTACCGAATGGGGCAAGCGTCATGCCATCCGCACCTATATGGCATTAAGCGGCTTTGCAATCGTAGTGATTGCAGGATTAACTTAATAACCAATTCTCAAATTTAAACACAAAAAAAGCCTGCAGAGTTTTCACATTCTGCAGGCTCTTTTATTTGATATATTTAAAGCTTATTGCTTATCACGAATACCATCGCGATACATAGCTTTCGCTAATGAAACACACATTAAAACCATCACTACCGTAAATGGCAATGCACCAATGATCATGGCGTTTTTGATGGCATCAAGACCACCGCCACCAGCAACCAAGAGCGTGCCAATCACTAGGGTTAGTAGCACACCCCAAATGATGCGATGCTTAATGCCAGTTTCTTGCTCGCCACCCGACATGATGGTGTTCATCACCAAAATACCTGAATCAGCAGAGGTTACCAAGAAGGTCATCACCAAAACCACACACATTACAATGATGATGTTTAAAAAAGCACCATCCAACATATATTTTAATGTTTCAAACAATTTAGCCTCATTAGTAGCAGCAATGATTGAACCCTTAGCAATACCTGAAAGCTCTAGGTCGATTGAAGTCGCGCCCAAAATTGTCATCCAAGCAAAACAAACAAGCGCTGGTGCAATCAAACAACCGACGATGAACTCACGTACAGAGCGGCCTTTAGAAATGCGCGCTAAGAACAAGCCAACGAATGGAGAGAATGCAATCCACCAAGCCCAATAGAAGGTTGTCCAACCTGATTGCCAGCTGAATAGACGCCCATCGAGACCCGCAGCATAAGCAGACATCAACACATCATCTGGAAGTGCAGCAGCACCGTCAGTTAGACCAGATTTAAAGCCATCAAATGAACCCCAAGCGCTTTGCGTACCGCCATATAGATCTGCAGCAAATGGTTTTGCAGCTTCAGGCAAGGCAGCCGTAAATTCAGCCACGGACTGTGTACCTTGTGCAATGAATGACAATTGGAAGATATGAGCGATATAATCAATGAATGCTGTAACATATGTGTTCATGGCGAAGAAGAATGAGCCAAAAATCACGAATGTAAGAAGCAAGATCAAAGACAATACCAAATTCAAGTTAGATAGATATTTAACCCCTCGACCAACACCAGATACAGCAGAAATAATGGACATGCCCATGATGATGATCAAAGCCGCAATTAAACCAACTTCATCTGGTTTTGGCACTTCACCCGTTAGATCCATCATCCATTGCATGCCTGTGATTGCATAAACACCATTCACAAATTGAGCGATGCCAAAACCAATGGTAACGGACACACCCAAAATAGTTGCAACAACACCAAGCACATCAACAATATGACCAATAAAACCATTTGCAAAACGGCCAAGAAGCGGCGTTAAAGCAGAGCGAATGGTTAATGGCATTTCACGGGTATAAGCAAAATAAGCCAAGCATAGGCCTGTCACCACATAGATTGCCCAAGCATGGAAGCCATAGTGAAGAAACGTAATACGATAAGATGATGCAACTGCTTCTGCCGAATTAGGTTCTGCTTCACCCATTAAAATTTGAGGATTCAAGCTCCAGTGTGTTAGTGGTTCAGCGGTAGCAAATACCATCAAGCCAACACCAAGACCAGCACCAAACATCATGGAGAACCATGAAAAGTTTGAAAATTCTGGCTTAACGCCTTCTTTGCCCATCAATTTTTTACCCGTTGAAGGGATAATGGCCACAATCAAAAGAAAAAATAGAAATGCACCGGTAGCAACAATGTAAAAACCATTAAACTTTCCGAGCAATGCCGAATTCCAAGCACCGAGTGTGTTGTTGGCCTCTGATGGCCAAATGATGGCCCATAGCACTAGTGCTACCATGATGCCCTTACTGATAAGGGCAATAGGTAAACTGTTGCCCTTATAAAAGCCCGAAGGCTCCTTCTTAATGTCTAAATCTGTAAACGGTTCACCAATACTCATATGTCTCCCTTTCGGTGTAAAGTAATTTTGGGTTTAGTCCCATTATTGTTATTATCCTTTAGTTGAAACCTAGGCAGAAACTTATTTATTGGTCAAGCTATATTAACACTACCCCAAATTTTAACCATTATTTAAGAAAATTTCCCATTAATATTCAATAATATCAACTAGTTTTCTGCCCAAGGTCTCCTCTTAACATTTATACATGACATCAATTTTATTTAAATACAAGCCTTATATATCAGTTTTTCTTAAATAATACTTGAATTTCAATCTAAAAAATTTAAGTATTGGCAGGACAAGGCAAATAGGACGCATAAATTATGCGCGTGCAGCGTTTAGAGCTTGATGGCAACTCCAAATACAAAAAGCCCCCTCGCTTATCACGAGAGGGCTTTTTAAATTTTATAATTTCAAGCTTTTTTGCTTAAACTACTAATTATGCTGCTTCAATAGCACGCTTTGCCATGACTTTAACCAAATTAGCACGATACTCAGAAGAGCCATGCATATCAGCCATCATGTTGCTTGCATCCAATGAAATCCCATCAATTGCACCAACAGATAGGCTACCACCAAGTGCTGCCTCTAGTGCGCTTTCACGGTAAACACCATCATTGCCAGCGCCTGTCACTGCAACTCTTACATCGCCGCCTGTTTCAGCAACAAAAACACCAGCCATAGCATAGCGTGATGCAGGGTTAGGGAATTTCGCATAACCAGCTTTCGCAGGTTTTGGGAAATGGATTGCTGTGATAATCTCATCTTCATTAAGAGCTGTTTCAAACAGACCTACAAAGAAGTCATCCGCTGCAATTTGGCGTTGGTTGGTGATGATGGTAGCACCAAGACCTAAGCAAGCTGAGGGATAATCAGCGGCTGGATCATTGTTTGCAACAGAACCACCAATGGTGCCACGGTTACGCACATGAGGGTCGCCAATTAGGCCTGCAAGATAAGAAAGCGCAGGAATAGCAGCTTTTACATCAGCAGAATCAGCAACTTCACTATGGGTCACGCCGCCGCCGATGGTAATACCAGAGCCATCAGCCTTGATGCCCTTCATGTCGCCAACATGAGCAAGATCGATAATATCTGTTGGGGCTGCCAAACGTTGTTTCATAGTCGGGATCAAAGTCATACCTCCACCTAAAAACTTGCCATCCTCAGCAGCCTTCATTTTTGATTGGGCATCATCAACAGATGATGCTCTATGATATGATGTTTCATACATTTCAAATCTCCTTATTCTGCTGCTTGTTTAGAACCAGAGGCCTGAATTGCAGCCCACACTTTTTGTGGGGATGCAGGCATGGATAGATTATTGTTACCAATCGCATTGGTGATCGCATTAATCACAGCTGGTGGTGAACCAATAGCACCGGCCTCACCACAACCCTTCATGCCAAGCGGGTTGCCTGGGCATTCAGTTTTATAATGTGACACTTGGTAGTTTGGAACATCATCGGCACGCGGCATGCAATAGTCCATATATGATGCAGTTAGTAGCTGACCATCGTCATCATAAACCACTTCCTCAAGCAATGCTTGGCCAATACCTTGAGCCAAACCGCCATGAACCTGACCTTCCACGATCATCGGATTGATAATGGTACCAAAGTCATCAGCTGCAACAAATGCAAGTACGTCAGTTTTACCAGTTTCTGGATCAACTTCTACCTCACAGATGTATGTACCTGATGGGAATGTGAAGTTGGTTGGGTCATAAAATGCATCCTCTTTCAAGCCTGGGCTCATACCTTCAGGAAGGTTATGGCCTGTATAAGCTGCAAGACAAACTTCATGCCAACCCAATTTCTTATCAGTACCTGCAACTTTCACTTCACCGCCTTCTATGACGATGTCGCTGTCGCTGGCCTCTAACAAATGAGCCGCAATTTTCTTTGCTTTGTCTTCCACCTTATCTAAGGCTTTAACAAGCGCAGACATGCCAACTGCACCAGAACGAGAACCATAAGTACCCATACCAAATTGAACTTTATCAGTATCGCCATGGATCACTTGAACATTATCGGTTGGAAGACCAAAACGCTCAGATACCAATTGCGCGAATGTTGTCTCGTGGCCTTGCCCATGAGAATGCGAACCCGTTAGGATTTCAACAGTGCCCACTGGGTTCACACGAATTTCGCCTGATTCCCAAAGACCAACACCAGCACCAAGCGAGCCAACAGCAGCTGATGGCGCAATACCACAAGCTTCAATATAGCAAGATGTACCGATGCCGCGAAGTTTTCCACGGCTTGCAGATTCTGCACGGCGCGCTTCAAAACCTTTATAATCGATAGCTTCCAAAGCACCATCAAGATGAGCCTCAAAGTTACCTGCATCATAGCACATGATAACTGGAGTTTGATGCGGAAACTCTTGAACAAAGTTTTTACGACGAAGCTCAATCGGGTCAACACCCAATTCACGGGCTGATGTTTCCATCATGCGCTCTAGCAAATAAGTTGCTTCTGGGCGCCCAGCACCACGATAAGCATCAACAGGCACAGTATTTGTATATACCGCACGCACATTACCGTGAATGTTTGGTACATTATACTGACCCGATAACAATGTTGCATAGAGATAAGTTGGTGTAGCAGATGAGAACAAAGACATATAAGCCCCGAGGTTCGCAATTGTGTCTACTTTAACGCCCACCAATTTATGGTTTGCATCAAATGCCATTTTAGCATTGGTAATGTGATCACGACCATGGGCATCTGTTAAAAATGCCTCTGTGCGATCAGACGTCCACTTCACTGAACGGTTGGTCTTCATTGAAGCCCAAAGACAAGCGATTTCCTCAGGATAGATGTAGATTTTTGAACCAAACCCACCACCAACATCAGGGGCAATCACACGCAATTTATGCTCAGGTGCCACTTGATAGAATGCAGATAGCACCAAACGCGCAACATGCGGATTTTGCGATGTTGTATAAAGCGTATAATGCTCTTCCGATGCATCATAGGTTGCAACCGCAGAACGAGGTTCCATCGGGTTTGGTGATAGACGGTTATTGGTAATATCCATCTCAACAATATGAGCAGCATCAGCAAAAGCAGCATCCGTTGCAGCAGCATCACCAATTTCCCAATCGAAGATTAGGTTATTCTTAGCTTCTGGGTGCAACTGTGGCGAGCCATCTTCCAGCGCCTTATCAGCTTTAATTACAGCAGGCAGAACGTTATAATCCACCTCAACCATTTCAGCAGCATCACGTGCAGCCGCTTGGCTATCAGCAATAACGATAGCAACCGCATCACCAACATAACGCACATACTCAGTGGCAAGAGCTGACCATGCACCCATGTTCATTGGCGAACCATCTTTTGAATGGATCATCCAACCACAAATAATGTTGCCAATGCCATCGCCGGTTAATTCTTTACCATCTAAAACAGCAACAGCGCCCGCATCTAATGCAGCTTGCTTATTGATGCCGTTAATTTTAGCATGGGCATGTGGTGAACGCACAAATGCAGCATAGGCCTGATTTATCTCAATCACATCATCGGTATATTTACCTTTGCCCGAAATAAAACGTTTATCTTCTTTACGAAGAACGCGGGCTCCAATTCCTTCACTCATAATTTACCTCCAAGGTAGTGCCATGACGCGCTTTTCAAAGCGATCAAATGACAAAATAAAAATTATCCCATTTCCTTTGCAGCAGCTGCAATGGATTTCACAATGTTATGGTAGCCAGTACAACGGCAAATATTGCCTTCAAGCTCTTCACGGATGGTCTCTTCATCCAAATCCTTACCATGGCGATTAATCATATCTGTAGCAGCCATAATCATGCCCGGCGTACAAAATCCGCACTGAAGGCCATGATTTTCACGGAAGGCTTTTTGAACTGGATGCAATTCAGCACCATCTGCAAGGCCTTCAATAGTTGTTACATCTGAACCATCTGCCTGCACTGCAAGCATTGTACATGATTTCATAGCTTTACCATCAACATGCACCACACAAGCGCCACATTGCGAAGTATCACAGCCCACATGCGTGCCTGTTAAGCGTAATTGATCACGAATAAACTGCACCAACAAAGTGCGATCATCAACTTCGCCCGAAACTTCAGAACCATTGACTGTTAAATTTATTACCGTCATTTAGATCTCCTGTTTAAATAACTCTTCCCAAATAAATCCGAATGAAGCACCCATTAAATTACTAACTGAAACGGTAAACCCGCGACCCCCAGCTCTTTAATAGATTCCCCTTCCAATAGGATTATTAAAGATGCAAAACAATAGACATCAATGGCAACAGAATATCATTCTTGAACGACCTAAGCCTGATCAAGATGAAAGCCTTAAAAATCCATCGATAGAAATGTGTTACTCCTCATAATATGAGAATGCGACACCCATTGAAACTTGTATATTGTACTTTGGGTCGGTATGATGCACGAAATACTTATAATACATTATGCTTTTGGGAGTATTTGCTGTAATGGATAAGGTCGTTATAAAATCTTATGGATGTGGGATAACATCCTTTTCTACACCAGTGAATTCAGCATCCGAATTCTGGCAATCCCTAAATGTCCATTGCGCACAAAATCAACCTGAATTCATTCTATTATTTTTCTCACGCGATTGTTTTAACGGTAAAGATATTATTTCTCATATGCGAGAATCATGCCCCAATGCAAAATATGCAGCCTGCTCCACGGCAGGTGAAATCACCCCCATGGGATTAAGCGATGGCCAATTAATGGCTCTATGTTTTGATCAAAAACACTTTAATACCTCCCCCATCATGCTTTCTCCCATCAGTTCCACCCCTATTGATGAAATCGTCGCTGATGTGCATCAAACCAAAGAAACATTCATCAAAGAATATAGTCCAGAGAAAGGACTTAAACATTTCGCCCTTTGTTTAATTGATGGACTTTCCTATGCAGAAGAAGCCATAACAGCTGCTTTTCACTGGGGGTTAGATGAAATTCCGCTACTTGGCGGCTCTACAGGCGACAACCTAGAATTCAGCGACACATCCCTCATCTTAAACGGAATTGAGAAACCAGATAGTGCCGTTTTGATCATGGTTGCAACAGATGTGGCCTTTGAATTGTTTAAATCAGATAATTTTGTACCAACAGAAAACAAATTAGTGGTCACGAAATCAGATCCCGACAAGCGTATCATACATGAATTTAATGCAGCGCCCGCATCGAGTGAATATGCCAAAGCCATTGGCATTGAGCCCGGCTCTTTATCCCCTCAAAGCTTTGCCTCTCACCCTTTGGTTATTCGTGTGGGCGGTGAATATTATTGCCGTTCCATCCAAAAAATGAATGATGATGGCTCTTTAACTTTTTTCTGCGCCGTTGATAATGGCATTGTTTTACGCATAGCAAAACCTACAGGCATGATAGACAGCACCAATCAGGTATTGGAGCAATTGCAAGAAAAACTGGGTGGCATTGATATGGTACTCGGCTTTGATTGCGTTTTACGCAAGATTGATGCGCGAAATCGACAAGTGACACAAAAGATTTCAAAAGTATATCAAAACAATAATGTGGTTGGCTTTAATACCTATGGTGAACAATATCGCTCCATGCATCTCAATCAGACCTTAACCGGCGTTGCTTTCAGCAAACCTAAAGATGCCTCTCCTGAAGCTGCGGAGTAATCATGCAATTAACAGATATCGAAGACCTTGATCGCCTCAAACGTATTAATGAAGCCCTTATGGAACGTGTTGAAAAGAGCATGGATCAACAAGGGAATGCTTTCTCGCTTTTCCAAACTGCGCTTAATCTTGATGGCCAAGTAAGACGGCGCACGGATGAATTATCCAATGCTTTAAGAAATCTAGAGGTTTCCAATACTGAATTGGCAAAAGCCAAAGAATTTGCTGAGCAGGCTAATATTTCTAAAACACGCTTTTTAGCGGCAGCCAGTCACGATGTTTTACAACCCCTTCAAGCTGCACAATTATCCATCTCTGCTCTCAACGAATTACAAGAGACCCGTGAAGGCGTAAAATTGGTTAATCAGATGCAAAATGCTATGGATACGATGAGTGATCTTCTGCGCACTCTATTGGAAATTTCCAAGCTTGACGCTGGTGTGATGCAACCACAAATTGAGTTAATATCACTTCAAGAGGTATTTAAAAGCTTACGTTCCGATTTCTTGCCCATTGCAAAAGCTAAAAATCTGACCTTACGCTTTAGAAAAACAGATCACATCATTCTATCTGATCGCCATATGTTTCGTCGTATTTTACAAAATTTAATTTCAAATGCGCTTCGTTATACTCAAACGGGTGGCGTATTGGTGGGCGCGCGATTACGCCGCAAAAACACGGTTTATATTGAAGTTTTTGATACTGGAATTGGCATTGATGAAGATCAATATGATGCAATTTTTGATGAGTTCCATCGTTCATACTCCCCAAACACCCATGCCGATGAACAAGAACCAGGGCTTGGACTTGGCTTATCCATTGTGCATCGCATGGTAAAATCGCTCAACCATGATTTAAAGTTATCCTCTAAGCACAATCGAGGTAGT
This sequence comes from uncultured Alphaproteobacteria bacterium, assembly GCA_929200335.1. GTDB lineage: Bacteria > Pseudomonadota > Alphaproteobacteria > Rhizobiales > Rhizobiaceae > CAKMZG01. The sequence goes on from CAKMZG010000048.1 coordinate 14,591, forward strand.
AGTTTTAAAATTGGGGTGCGCAAAAGCCACACTCACTTTCCTGAGCAACAGCCCGCTGTAGAAAAAAAACTGACAGGTTTGCGAACCTTAAACAACAAACAAGTGGTAATCGTCGAAAACGATGTGAATGTGTTAGAAGCCATGAAAAAACTCATCAAAAGCTGGGGCTGTGAAATATTAAGTGCCCGCTCAAAAAGCGAATGTCTAGCTAAAATTGATGACACTATTTTAGATGGAAAACCTACATTTAAACCTGATTTCATTTTAGCTGATCAACACTTAGATTTTGGAGAGTTAGGCATTGATACCATTAATCAATTAAGAGATGATTTTAACAAACCTATACCCGCACTTCTTGTCACGGCGGATATGAGTGAGCAACTTATTCAACAAGCAAAAGCGGTTGACATTGAACTTCTCTCAAAACCCTTAAAGCCGATACAATTGCGCAATATTATGAATCATCTTACAAAATAGGCTATGATTTTATTGTAGCGCTGCTTCATTT
>CAKMZG010000049.1:0-4187 GCA_929200335.1 uncultured Alphaproteobacteria bacterium
GGATTAGGTTTTTAAAATATACGGTTTCAATGCCAGCTGGATTTGAGCATAGATTAAAGCTTTAACCCAAGACGTATTTTCTTGCATTAATTGATCCGCTAATTCTAATGTCTTTGTATCAAAATACTGTTCAATTAAAGGCAAAGGGGCGGCTTTTTCTTGCAAATCATCCTCTAGTTTTTGCAACGCTTGCTGAGGGTTTTCTTGTGGCCAGTAATAGCGAATGCGATCAGCATAACCAAAATGCCGCTGCAATTTTAAAGAAGCCTCATCGCCTTCATAATGGCCTTGCCATGATGTTTTATCCTGTAACATTGCATCTTCCATGACGTTATAAACTGCATAGCCATTTTGAGATGGTATTAAATGCGCCCGAATATGATCAAGGGCATAGATGGCTTGACGATAAGCAAATGTAAGGGCAGGTCCTACCTTCAACATTGAAAAATTACGTTTTGCCAACTCAGAAAAAACGGCATCTTTCTGATAGTCTGTAGAATGCGCTTCAAAACAAATTTCGGAATAATCTACAAGGGCTTTTGAAAGATTATTTGGTGCGCTCATATCAAAATGATCCACAGGCATAGGGGCAAATTCAAGCCCCGGTTGCACCACAAGTGCAATTACTTTATTCCAAGCATCGGCAATGCCTGCGGCCTCAAAAGCGGCTTTGTGATACTCCAAAGTTTTAATAGCGCGCTCAGGTGGGGTCGGTTCAATTTCTTGATCAACCTCATCAGCACGCGCACCACCTGGAGGCGGCACTTCTGTGCCTACCACATAAACCAATTTTGATGGGTCTGGTGCGTGTTCTTCACAAACTTTTGCCAATGCTATGGCACGAGATGCACTAAGTTCATCGTCAACTTGCGCGGGTTCTCCCCCCAGACCTTCGGAACAATCCAAATGAATTTTTGTAAAGCCTGCCTTTACAAAACATTTCATAAGTTCTTCAGCATTTGTCATTGCAACTTTAGCATCTTGCTTGCGCCAAACTTGTGGCCCTAAATGATCGCCACCAAAATGAAACAATTCATGTGGCACATTATTTTGATCTGCTAATTTTGTCACCAATGCAACAAAATCAGCCGGTTTCATGCCGGTATAACCGCCAAATTGATTGCATTGATTAGAGGTTGCTTCAATTAAAATTGCCTTATTAAGAGATTTAGCCAATAATAGTGATGCTATAATCACATCTTCATTTGCAGAGCAAACAGAGGCCATAGCAACTGGCTTGCCTGATCTATTTTCAAGGGTTAGTTTTTTTAATGGATGCATCAATAGAGCCTCTTTTTTATGGTGTGTTTTAACCACTGATCATTAAGCGAACAACTTCATTATGATCAATATCCGCAATTTGTCGCTCTCCTGCAACCTTACCACGTCGCATGACTACAATGCGATCAGAAACTTCAAAAATATCTTGTAAATTATGCGAGATAAAAATGATTGAATGTCCCTTTGCTTTTAAAGCTTTGATCAGTTCCAAAACTTTTTTCTGCTCTGGTACACCTAGGGCTGCTGTTGGCTCGTCCATAATTAAGATGGAGGCATTCCAATGAACCGCTCGCCCTATGGCAACGGTTTGACGTTGACCACCTGAGAAAGCTTGAACAGGACTGTCTAGACGATCGGTATGAAACTCTAAATTTTTCATAACATTTGTAGCAGCCTCGGCCATTTTCTTGCGGTCTAAAATAGGTAGAAAACCCCATAAGCGTTTTTTGGGTTCTCGCCCTAAAAAGATATTTTCGCCAATGGTGAGATTATTGGCAAGTGCCAAATCTTGATAAATGGTTTCAATGCCTGCTTCGCGTGCTTGTTGGGGGGTGCTAAATTGTGCGGGCTTGCCATCGATTAAAACTTCACCTGAAGTGGCAGGATGCACACCAGATATGACTTTAATCAATGTGGTTTTACCAGCGCCATTATCACCAGCAAGCGCTAAACATTCTCCTGGCTTTAAAGTAAGGGATACCCCATCCAGTGCTTTTACAGGGCCAAAATGTTTGGCAATGTTTTTAATTTCTAAACGATCTCTAGCCATTATTTTGCTCCCCATAATTTAGACTGTGCTTGTTCTGCTAATACAGATAAAATGATTACAATACCCACAGCAATGAATTGCCAAAACGGTTCGATGTTTACATATACTAAGCCATATTGAATAACGGCAATAACAAGCGCGCCAGCAATGGTGCCAGAAATCGTGCCGCTGCCACCAAAAAGGCTAGCGCCCCCAATAACAACAATTGCTATAGAGATAAGCAATAGTGGCTCACCTGCTTGTGCAGAACCTGCCGAAAAACGAGCGGTATAAAGTGCGCCAGCGATACCTGCAAATAGGCCAGCTAAGGCATAGATTTTTATAGTCAAAAATTTGGTATTAATACCAGCGCGATCAGCTGCGGCTTTATTATCACCCATTGCATAGGTGTGTTGACCAAATCTGGTTTGGCTCAATAAAAAATGCGAAATTATACAGGCGATTGCCACAATGATGACCAGTACAGGCACACCCATAATCAGTCCATTGCCCAACCATTTCAATATGCTATTTGAAACGGAGACGGTCATTCCGCCTGCGAATAAAAAGGCAGCACCGCGTGCAACGCCGTACATCCCAAGTGTTCCGATAAAGGGCGGAACGCCTAAAGAGGAAATGAGGATGCCATTGATTATTCCAGGAATAATTGCAACGAGACAAGCAACCATAATGCCAAGCATAACAGCAGGAAAATCTGGCAGTCCCATAGCGCCAAAATAAGCCACGGCTTTAGCAGAGATTACGGCTGCCAATCCCATGATAAATCCAACCGATAAATCAATGCCTGCAGAGATGATGACAAACGTTTGTCCCAGTGCCAATAGCAATGGAATGGCCGCAAAAAATGCAAGAGATTTTAAATTATAGGGATTTGCTAAAAAGCTACGCCCATAAATTGTATGAGACCATACTTCAAAAAGAATGAGTAAAAGAGCAAGGAATACCCAAGCCCGTAGTTTGGTTAATGTTAAGAACAGCATTTGCTTATTATTGGTTTCCATGGGGAGCCTACCTCACAATTATTTTACCCATTGATAACATAGGGCCGCATTAATGCAGCCCTATGTTTATTCTAATTTAGATTACTCTGTATAAAGAAACTTGCTGACGTTTGGATCGTCAATATTGTCTTTTGTCATTACAGTGAAGCCTGTGCCAATTTTTGTCGGTGCAGGATTGCCAGTAATGACAGCATAAGCTGCCATAACACCAAAATAACCAATTTCAGCTGGATGCTGAGCAATGGTCATTTCTAATGTGCCGTTTTTTAAATCATCAACAATAGATGCAGGCGCATCAAAACCAGCAATTTTAACTTTACCAGCAACACCAGCTTGTTCAGCACCATTTGCTGAGCCAACAGCGGAGAATAAGTTAGCGCCAAATACGCCAGCCAGATCAGGGGTTCTGCCCAATACAGCTTGGAATTGCGCCGCCGCTTTATTGGGGTCTTGGTCATTATATTGAGTGTCTAACACTTCAATATTTGGATATTTTGCAATTTCTTCACGGAAACCTTGCTCACGTTGATCCAATGTCGAAACACCGGGCTTTAAGCTGGAAACATAAACTTTGCCTTTTTCACCAATAGATGCAGCAAGTGCGCGTGCTGCCATTTGGCCACCCAACACATTTTCTGATGCAACATATGACATTGGGAAATCAGCATCACCCTTTCCTGTTTGATATACGCCATTACCAATGAATGTATCTACGGTGATAATTTTAATACCAGCTGCGTGAGCGCGTTTTAAAGGTTCAATCAATTGGTCTTTGTCATTTGGCGCGATCAAAATAGCATCTGGTTGGCGTGCAATAATTGCGTCTAGCACTGGCACTTGCAGGCCAACGTTCCATTCAGCAGCACCTTGATAGATGAGTTCTGCGCCGACGGCTTTTGCAGCCGCTTCTGCGCCTTTGCGCATGGTGATGTAAAATGCATCGGCAGTTAGACCTGGAATAAGTGCGATTTTAACATTGTCAGCGATAGCGGCAGTTGATGTCAATGCGATGCCTAGTGAAAGTAAAAGCGCTTTGGCTTTACGGTTGAATAATTTGATCATTAGAACCCTCCTAAGTTGATCTGATTTTAACAATGTCTAAATCATGCATTTAATTCAACTTGTGTCAATATTAA
>CAKMZG010000049.1:4197-7021 GCA_929200335.1 uncultured Alphaproteobacteria bacterium
ATATTAAAATATACATGCGTATAAATTAAATTTATGCAATTGATGAGGAATAATTATATTGGAGGGGTTATCCACAAAACTAAATATTCATTAAATTACTGATATAGTTATATAAATAAATTAAAAATATAGGATGACCTTATTTTTTAAGTAAAATCTATCATGCTAAATTTATACATAAACGCATTTAAAATATTGACGCGCGTATATAAATGATTAGTATTGACGCATATAATTTAATATTTACAAATTGCGATGGAGCAAAAATGATCATAACATCAGGTGAGTTGCTTGTAGAATTTATTTCTCATAACGAAGACTGTGGCCTTAAAAAAATATCTAATTTTTCTGGGCCTTATCCCAGCGGGGCGCCTGCAATATTCATTGACCAAGCCGCAAGAATGGGCGCTTCCACAATTATGATCGGTGCAGTTGGCAATGATCCTTTTGGTGACTCATTACTTAATCGCTTACAATCAGATGGCGTGAATATAGACTACGTGCAAAGGTTAGATAATAAAACAACAGGCACTGCCTTTGTTTCTTATTTTGAAAATGGCGAAAGAATTTTTGTCTTCCATATGGAAGACACTGCAGCTGATCATATTCCTAGTACATTTCCAGAATTAGCAGAAGCAAATGAGACTATTTTGCATGTTTCTGGAGCCTCTCTTGGTAATTCTCGTATTCGCCAAGGGGTTATGGCTTTGGTAGAAAAAATAAAAGGCAAAGGGCAAATTAGTTATGATCCCAATATTCGACCTGAATTGATGAAGGACAGTGAAGCGCGTATAGCCGTCGATAAAATTACTGAACTATGTGATATATTCTTACCCAGTTACGCAGATTTAGAGCATTTATTTCCAAATCAATCCGTCGAAGACTGCATCAACAATGCTTTGAATAAGGAAAAAAAACTAGTTGCGGTGAAACAGGGTAAGAATGGTGTAACGGGCTCTGTTGGTAGTGAGATTATAATGCTCAAAGGCCATGACGTAGAAGAGATTGATCCTACAGGTGCGGGGGATTGTTTTTGTGGAATTTTGATTGGCTTGATTGATCAGGGCAAACCCTTTAAAGAAGCTTTGGAATTAGCCAATGCTGGCGCCGCATTACATGTTACACAGCGCGGCCCAATGGAATTTAACCCTACATTAGATGAAATTAAATCATTTTTATCTTAATAAGTTAGGATTTTTAAAAGGAATTAAAAATGGCACCTCAAGCAGATATTTTAAAAAAGCGCATCAATACGATGGAGCAATTATCTGCTGAGATTAAAGTGTCTCGCGCTACTTTATCCAAATATTTTCATGATCCATCGCAGGTGCGAAAATCCACCGCCAAAAAAATTGAAACGCTTTTAAAAACCGTTGATTATGTGCCAAATTTTATGGCGCGAAATATGAACCGAAAGCATACAAATCTTATTGGCGTTGTAATACCGCACCTTAATGATCTTTTTTATATGACCTTATTGCGAGAGATTGAGCAAAGAGCAGAAGAGTTAGATTTTTCAGTTATCATCCAAAATTCCCATGGAGATCCTAAAAAAGAAATAAAAGCCGTTGAAAATTTACGCTCAATGAATGCAGAAGGCGTTGTTATTGCTCCTATTGGGGCAGAGGAAAATGCGCCTTTATTAAAACATATATCAAAAGATATTCCACTTGTTTTTGTTGATGCCAAATGCCCAACTTTGGAAAAAGAGTTTTCATTTGTTGGCACTGATAATGTGCAAAGTATAAAATTGATGGTGGATTATTTGCGTCGCTCTGGATCTGCCCCTAAATTTTTAAGCATGCCATCGGTTAACAGTAATGCTAAAGAGCGTGAAGAGGCCTATAAATCACGCATGAAAGAAGTAGGGCTTGTTCCTGTGGTTATTGAAACTTCATCTAGAGGTGATGTTTGGGATTTTGAAACCTGCGGTTATGATATGGTAAGCGAGCTTATAGAGCAGGGTTTGGAAGACAATGCTACTATTTTATGCGCCAATGACCGTTTAGCCATGGGGGCTGTAAGAGCTGCAAATGAAGCGGGTCTATTCGATGCTAAAAATGGCGAGCCATCAGGCTTTAGAATTGCAGGCCATGATGATCATCCCTTAAGCCAATATATGTGGCCAGCTATGACGACTGTTTCACAAGATATTACCCGCATTGGTATTGCGGCTGTTGATTGTGTCATACGCGAAGCGAGGGCAGAAAAAAAGACGAATAAAGAGCCAATCGAGCGTCTTTTTTCAGCGCAACTTTGTATTAGAAATTCTGCTTAAATCCAAAAAAATTAAACACCCGTATAAATTTGTAATTTCGCACGTATAAATTCATTATTTGACGCGCGATAAACTAATATATACCATGTAAAGTTAAATGTTTGATTATTTGATTTTGTTGAATCATGGTGGCCGCGTGTTATGAGTGATAAAAAAATTAAGAATATGGATGAATTTGCTAAACTTAGTGGCATCTCTCGTCCCACTGTATCAAAATATTTTAATGATCCAGATAGTGTTCGAGTAACTACCAGAAAGCGTATTGAAGCGGCCTTAGAGCATCATGATTATCGCCCCAATATTTTTGCTATAAATCAAAATCGTAAATTAACGAAGAATATTGGTATTGTTGTTCCCTATTTAGCAGATCCATTTTTTGCTGAAATCGCGCGCAAAATCGAACAACGCTGCATCGATGCAGGGTATCGTCCAACGCTTTTCAGTTCCCATGGGCAGCAGCATTTAGAAAATGAAATTTTGGATAATCTACGATCTCTAAAACCTGCTGGTGTGTTGTTAGCGCCTCTTGGTCGGGCATCTGATCCA
>CAKMZG010000049.1:7031-10067 GCA_929200335.1 uncultured Alphaproteobacteria bacterium
CCCCGCCGAATCCCAATGCCAACAAACGACGTCAGGGCTATATTAGTGCAATGGAACGCTTGGGGCATGAGCCCAACCTTATTAAAATACCAGGTGAAGGCTGGATATTTGAAGAAATTGGAAGGCGAAAAGGTTTAAAAGTTCTCAAAAATAAACAGATAACCAGCGGCACTGTGCTTTGTAATAATGATCGTTTAGCCATTGGTTTTTTAACAGCTTGCTATGAGATGGGAATGAAAGTTGGCCATAAAGCAGATTGTCAAATAAGAATAGCTGGACAGGACGATCATCCTTACGCTCGCTTTACATGCCCACCTTTGACAACTGTTGCACATGATTATGAGGCGATTTCATCTCATTCTGTGCAGACCTTATTTAAGGCGATTGAACAAGATGAGTTAACAGCTGGCGCCACTTTATTCGAGGGTAAATTACTCATGCGTGATTCAGCGTGAGGCAATATAAAATTTTGCGCGCGTAAATTTTATATTGACGTGCGCGATTTTATCGTTTAGTTTCCTCGTTATTGTCATTTAAGGAGGACTATCTATGAATTTAAAACATCTATTAGTGTCAGCTACTGCGCTTGTTTCTGTAACAGCAACAGCAGCATTAGCAGAAGAAATTACAGTTGCTACAGTTAACAATGCAGACATGATCACCATGCAAGAGCTTGCACCTGAATGGGAAAAAGCTACTGGCAATAAAATCAACTGGGTTGTATTGGAAGAAAATGTACTTCGCCAACGTACAACGCAAGATATTGCAACAAACGGTGGATCATTTGATATCATGTTCATCGGTGCTTATGAAACTCCAATTTGGGGTAAAAATGGCTGGTTAACATCTTTGAATGATTTTGCTGATGACAAAGATTATGACGTGAATGATATTTTCCAATTGGTTCGCAATGGCTTGTCTGCGGATGGCAATTTATATGCGGTTCCATTATATTCAGAAACATCATTCACCTTCTACAGAACAGATCTGTTTGCAAAAGCTGGTATCAAAGTGCCAACAGAGCAAATTACATATACCGAATTTGCTGAGATGGCTGCTAAATTGCACGATCCAGAAAATGGTATCTACGGAACTTGTCAGCGCGGTAAAGCGGGCTGGGGCGAGAACATGGCTTTTGTAGGAACAGTGGCAAATGCTTTCGGCGCTCGTTGGTTTGATGAGAACTGGAACCCACAATTGGATTCAGCTGAATGGAATGCTGCGATCAACTATTATGTTGATCTTATGAAAAAATCAGGCCCTCCAGGTGCAACTGCAAATGGTCACAATGAAAACCGTGCGTTGTTTAAAGACGGCAAATGTGCAACTTGGGTTGATGCAACTTCAGCAGCAAATGATGTTAAAAACCCTGCAACCTCTAAAGTTGCAGATGTGACAGACTTCTTTCAAGCGCCAAAACAGGTTACTGATAAAGGTACAGGTTGGTTCTGGTCTTGGGCACTTGCTATTCCAAAAAGTTCCACAAAAGTTGCGACTGCAAAAGATTTCTTAAAATGGGCTACTTCTAAAGAGTATTTCCAAAAAGTAGGTGAAACTAAGGGTTGGGTTGCTGTTCCAAGTGGTACACGCGCTTCAATCCATGAAGATCCAAGACTGCTTAAAGCTGCTCCTTTTGCAGAAACAATTAAGAAAGCAATCTTCTCCGTTGATCCAGCAGACCCAACCCGTGATCCAGTGCCATATACTGGTGTTCAATTTGTAGCAATTCCTGAATTCCAGGGCATTGGTAACTATGTTGGACAACAAGTGGCGGCGGCTCTTGCCGGTCAACAAACCGTTGAAGCTGCACTGGCTAACAGTCAAAAATTTGCAGTTCGCGAAATGACAAAAGCGGGTTACATTAAATAATTAATCCTCCTTAAGATGGGTCAAAGTTAACGCTTTGACCCATTTTTTTAAACAATCACTATTTATAAAGCTTATCGGAGGGGTAATAGTGGCCACTAAAGCATCAAAATTAGCCGCACGTTTCATGATCTCACCAGCGGTATTGTTACTTCTAGGCTGGATGCTCATACCACTGTGTATGACGCTATATTTTTCGTTTCTAAGATATAATCTTTTGCAACCAGGCGCTACGCCTTTTGCCGGTTGGGAAAATTATTATTGGTTTATTACCGATCCCAGTTTTACAGATGCAATAATAAATACATTTCTTTTGGTTGGCGGGATTCTTGCTATTACAACCCTCGGTGGGCTTGGCACGGCATTGTTATTAGACCGGCCAATGTATGGTCAAGGCATTATTCGGATTATGGTCATAGCGCCGTTTTTTGTTATGCCAACGGTTTCTGCACTTGTTTGGAAAAACATGTTTATGAACCCTGTGAATGGTATTTTTGGACGCATTGCCACAGGATTGGGTTTTGAGCCTATTGATTTCATCGGTCAACTTCCACTGACCTCTATCATTTTGATGGTTTCATGGATGTGGTTACCCTTTGCAACTTTAATTTTGTTGACGGCCTTGCAATCTCTTGATCAAGAGCAATTGGAAGCTGCCGAAATGGATGGCGCTAATTGGCTCAATAGATTTTGGTTTATTATGTTGCCACACATTGCACGTGCAATGACGGTTGTGGTCTTGATCCAAACGATCTTCTTGTTGTCAATTTTTGCGGAAATTCTGGTGACAACCAATGGTGGTCCTGGAACAGCAACAACCAATCTAACTTATTTAATCTATGTTTCTTCATTACTCCAATTTGATGTGGGTATGGGTAGTGCTGGGGGCGTTTTAGCAATCATTCTTGCTAACATTGTTGCTATCTTCTTAATGCGTATGATTGGGAAGAACCTTGATGCTTAGGAGGGTAAATTATGGCACGCGCAATCTCTAATAAAAACCGTATACTCAATACAGTAATTGCTGGATCATTAGGTTTTTTCTTATTTTTTCCAATTCTTTGGATTTTGATCCTTGCCTTTAAAACAGAAGAAGATGCAATTCGTGCACCTCTAGAAGTTTTGTTTGGCTCTGGATGGACATTTGACAGTTTTAGCGCTGTTAATTCG
>CAKMZG010000049.1:10077-11053 GCA_929200335.1 uncultured Alphaproteobacteria bacterium
CCCTGCGGCTTGGTCCATGGCCTTTGTTCCAGCCAAGCATACAAAAAATGTTTTGATGTGGATGTTGTCGACAAAAATGTTGCCGCCAGTTGGGGTATTGGTTCCAATCTATCTGATTTTCCGTGACTATGGTTTATTGGATACGCGCATAGGATTAACGGTAGTTTTGATGCTCATAAACCTGCCAATTATCATTTGGATGCTTTATACTTATTTTAAAGAAATTCCAGGTGAAATTTTAGAAGCGGCACGAATGGATGGCGCATCATTAAAAGAAGAGGTTTTATATGTGCTAACGCCGATGGCAATTCCTGGGATGGCATCTACCGTATTGCTGAACGTCATACTTGCATGGAATGAGGCTTTTTGGACGATTAACCTAACCGCAGCAAATGCGGCACCATTAACGGCTTTCATAGCAAGTTATTCTAGTCCTGAGGGATTGTTTTATGCAAAATTGAGTGCGGCCTCAATCATGGCTATTGCGCCAATTCTAATCATGGGCTGGTTCAGCCAGAAACAACTTGTCCGAGGTTTGACCTTCGGCGCCGTAAAGTGAGGAAAAGAACATGGGACGTATAGAGCTCAAAAAGGTTCAAAAGAAATTTGGTGATGTGGAAGTTATTCCACCTCTGGATTTAATGATTGAAGAGGGTGAATTTACGGTTTTTGTAGGCCCCTCCGGTTGTGGTAAATCCACACTTTTACGCCTAATTGCTGGCCTTGAAGATGTATCAAGTGGTCACATTGAAATTAATGGTAAGGATGCAACTACCATTGTGCCTGCAAAACGCGGTCTTGCCATGGTGTTCCAATCCTATGCTCTATATCCGCATATGTCGGTTCGCAAAAACATCGCCTTTCCTTTGAGAATGGCAAAGATGGATCAAGCTGAGATTGATAAGCGGGTTAATAATGCAGCAAAAATATTGAACCTTGATGATTACCTTGATCGTCGTCCGGGTCAGCTATCAGG
>CAKMZG010000049.1:11063-14812 GCA_929200335.1 uncultured Alphaproteobacteria bacterium
AACATTGCCTTTCCCATGCGCATGGCGAAGATGAGTAAGGAAGAGCAAAACGCGCGCATTGAATCTGCGGCCAAAGCATTGAACCTGACGGATTATCTGGACCGCAAACCGGGTCAATTGTCTGGGGGGCAACGTCAACGCGTTGCCATTGGCCGTGCGATTGTTCGCGAGCCTTCCGCATTCTTATTTGATGAGCCATTATCTAACCTAGATGCCGCGCTTCGTGTTGGCATGCGTCTCGAGATTTGCGAATTGCATGAACGGTTAAAAAATACCATGATTTATGTAACCCATGATCAGGTAGAGGCCATGACGATGGCCGATAAAATTGTGGTATTGCGTGCAGGGCATATTGAGCAAGTGGGCAGTCCGTTGGAGCTTTATCGTGCGCCGCGAAACAAATTTGTTGCAGGATTTATCGGTTCACCGAAAATGAATTTTATTGAGGGTGAGGCGGCTGCAAAATTTAATGCGCATAGTATTGGTATACGCCCAGAACACATTGCCATTTCTGCAACTGAGGGCACTTGGTCTGGCACCATTAAAATCTGCGAGCATTTGGGTTCTGATACATTTTTCCATATTCACGATACCGGCTTAGGCGAGGCCATCACTGTCCGCGCTGATGGAGAAGTCCCGTTTAAAAATGGTGATAAGGTATTTTTGACACCCAACCCTGAACACATTCATAAATTTGATGATAAAGGATTAAAAATCTAATGAAACGCTTAGATGGAAAGTCGGCTCTTATCACGGGTGCTGCAAGAGGTATTGGACGGGGATTTGCTGAAGCTTATATTCGTGAAGGCGCAAGGGTTGCAATCGCTGATATAAATTATGACGCGGCAAAAGAAACGGCTCAAAATATTGGTGATGCTGCTTATCCAGTTCAACTGGATGTTAGCGAACAATCCAGCATTGATGCAGCAATTAACACGGTTGTTGAAAATGCGGGAAAATTGGACATTCTCATTAATAATGCTGCACTTTTTGATGCAGCAGAAACCGTTGATATTACTAGAGAGAGTTATCAAAAACTTTATGATGTTAATGTCGCTGGGACGTTATTTACAATGCAGGCGGTAGCTAAGCAAATGATCAAACAAGGGCATGGCGGTAAGATCATTAATATGGCTTCTCAAGCTGGTCGTCGAGGTGAGAGCCTTGTCTTAGTTTATTGTTCTACCAAAGCAGCTGTAATATCAATGACCCAATCCGCAGGCCTTAACCTGATCAAGCATAATATTAATGTTAATGCCATAGCCCCTGGCGTTGTAAATGGCGAACATTGGGAACATGTGGATGCGATGTTTGCAAAACTCGAAGGTAAAAAACCAGGGCAGAAAAAAGCAGAAGTTGAAGCTGGCGTTCCTGCAGGTCGTTTTGCTGTGCCTGATGATTTGACAGGTATGGCCATCTTTTTAGCCTCATCAGATTCTGATTATATTTTATCACAAACTTATAATGTCGATGGTGGCCAATGGATGAGTTAATATGAAACTATCGAACGATAATCTGCATAAATTTACTAAGAACATAAAGCGGCCAAGTTATGATAGATCTTCTATAACACCAGGCATTGTCCATATTGGGCTTGGTAATTTCCATCGTGCACATCAATCTTGGTATTTGCATCGTTTGATGGAACAAGGCATGGCTATGGATTGGGGCATTATTGGTGCAGGCGTACGACCCGCTGATAATCTACAACGTGATCGACTGGCACAACAAGATTTTTTAACCACATTAATAGAGTTGGATCCAAAAGCCATATCAGCAGAAATTGTTGGTTCAATGATTGGTTTTGTACCAGTTGAAGAAGATAATGCCGCTTTAATCGCACAAATGGCAGACCCAGCAATTCGAATTGTTTCATTAACAGTTACTGAAGGGGGCTATTATATTGACCCGATTAGTAAAACGTTTGATGAACAACATCCTGACATTCAGCATGATGCTAAAAATCCTGAAAAGCCCCGCACCGCATTTGGCGCTATGATCGCGGCATTAAAAATACGTCGTAAAAAAGGAATGACCGCCTTTACAGCACAGAGCTGCGATAATTTACAGGGCAATGGTGCCATCTTACGAGAAACCATTGTTTCATTGGCTGCTCGATCTGATGCGGATCTTGCCAACTGGATTGATCAAAATTGTAGCTTTCCTAATTCAATGGTAGATTGCATAGTTCCTGCAACCAGTGATAAAGAACTAGAGCTCGCGAAAACATTTGGCATAGATGATGCCGCACCCGTCACCCATGAGAATTTTCGGCAATGGGTCATTGAAGATAATTTTTGTGCTGGGCGTCCTAACTGGGAAAAAGTAGGGGTTACATTTACCAATGATGTTCATGATTTTGAAGCCATGAAAATTCGCATTCTAAATGGTGGTCATCAATTGATTTCTAATGTAGGTGAAATTCTATCCATTGAAACTATTTCAGGCTGTATGGAAGAAACCTTAATAAGCGAATATTTTAAAGAAACAGCAAATACAGAAATTGCAAAACAAGTGAAACCTTTGCCTGAAATGGTGCTACAGGAATATGTAGATTTAATTGTTGAGCGTTTCTCAAACCCAAAAATTTTTGACACGGTTCGTCGTGTTGCTTTTGATGGTTCTTCTCGCCATACAGGATTTTTATTGCCAACCCTAATGGATGCTTTAGAAAAAAATCAACCCATGGATGGCCTTGCATTATCACAAGCAATCTGGGCTCGAATGTGCGAAGGCACCAGAGAAGATGGCACAAAAATAGAACCAAATGATCCAATATGGGATAAGCTTAATGATACTGCCATAGCGGCAAAATTAGACCCATCCGTGTGGCTTAAACAAAGCACTTTATATGGTGATCTCTCTCAAAATGTAACGTTTCAGAAGAAATTTGAATACTGGTTTAATTTGATATGGTCAAGGGGTGTTCTTGAAACGTTAAAAATATATATCGGGAAATAATATTATGCGTTCAGTTGTTTTTACGAATAAAAATGAAGTTCAATTCATGGATTTACCAAAGCCCGAACCTGCGGCGAATGAAGTCGTCATTGAGGTTAAGGCCAGTGGAATTTGTCATACTGATTTTGAGGTCTTAAAAGACAATTACGGTACGGGTGCTTTTCCGGTTATTCCAGGGCATGAATATGCTGGTATTGTAATTGAGGCTGGTGGAGGGGTTTCTAACGTTAAAGTTGGAGACCGTGTTGTTGTTGATCCTAATTTTGAATGCGGCACTTGCCGCTCATGCAAACGTGGCTGGGCGCATTTATGCGAAAATTTAGGGGCATATGGCGTAAGCACACATGGCGGGTTTGCTGAGTTTAGTCTTGTTAATGCCAAAAATGTGCATTCAATCGGAAATTTAAATTTTTCTCAAGCAGCATTATCTGAACCCATGGGCTGTGTGTTAAATGGTGTGGATGCAGTTTATGACACGTGGATGGAAGAAGCATTAATTTTTGGTGCAGGACCAATGGGGCTTTTAATGGGATTGGCATTGAAAAATCTAGGTTTATCAGAAGTAATTTTTTGCGATATCTCTAATGAACGATTAGAGCTGGCAGAAAATTTTGGATTTAAAGCTATCGCAAGTGGTTCGGAAGATTTAAAAAAGCACCATCATAAAGCTGATTTGGTTGTAGAGGCTACGGGGATTCCTTCAGTTGCTGCTGGCATCACAGAATATATAACGAATGGCGGTAAGGGGCTCTATTTCGGTGTCTGCCCATCTGAAGCAAAAATTGAAG
>CAKMZG010000050.1 GCA_929200335.1 uncultured Alphaproteobacteria bacterium
GATGACATTGCCAAAGAATCCCCAGATGAAGCTTATTTAGATTTATGGCTGGTGGATATTGGCGCGCCCTCAGTGGCAAAGGCAATTTTGAGCGATTATTCCTATAAGGAACTGAGACAATTTCAAGAGATTTCAGCTCATGATGAACCTATTCTAGTTATTGAGAATGGCCGCCATGGTTTAATAAGTGAGAATTTTGTACGAAACACATCGCCAGAGCTTGTGTCAGCAAAACAAGATGGCTTGCCCATTGCATTACGAGATTCTGATTTAGACGTGGAATTAAAAGATAATATCCCCAATGAATTTGCAATGATCTTGCGCACAGATCGTCGTATCGGATTTAATCCGACGCGAGACTGGGATTTATTAATCACCGCACTTCGCAAACACGGTTCATTCCAAGCGCAAACAGGATCCGTTGAATTTAAATTAACATCAAAGGCAGATGAACGCTTTTATATTGTAGATAAACCGCCTGTACGCTTAGCTCCATGGCAAGAGGCTATATTACAGCGCAAATGGGACTTGATAATATTAGGCATAGCTGCGCTAACACTATTTAGTGTTTTATTGATAAAGCAATCTTGGTTTGCTGCTCTAAAATCTTATACTCTGTTACGTTTAACTCTTCTGGCTGGCACCATTGGCTTTATTGGTTGGTATGGACAAGGTCAACTTTCTATGGCGACAGCGCTTGGCTTTATTCGTAGTATCTATGAAGGGCAAAGTCTGTCCTTCCTGCTCTATGACCCATTTTCATTACTCATATGGGGTATTGTTATAGTATCGTTCTTCATATGGGGTAGGGGATTATTTTGTGGTTGGCTCTGTCCATTTGGTGCCATGCAGGAATTTGCCAATCATCTTGGCCGCCTTTTGGGGCTTAAGCAGATTGATTTACCTGAGAAATGGGATAGTATTTTATCAAAGCTGAAATATGTCATACTAGCTGTTATGATTGGCTGCATATTCTTCGCACCCGCTATGAATGATAAACTTATTGAGATTGAACCCTTTAAAACTGCTGTGACAACTTTCTTTATTCGTGAGTGGTATTATGTGGCTTATGCAATTGGGTTATTATTATTGTCTATGGTTCTGTTTAAAGGCTTTTGCCGTTACTTGTGCCCCCTTGGCGCCTTCATGGCTATTGGCGGTTTGTTTCGTCAAAAAGATTGGATTAAGCGCCGAGTAGAATGCGGTAGCCCATGCCAATTATGCAAAGTCAAATGTAATTATGGTGCTATTAAACCTACGGGCAAAATTAAATATAGCGAATGTTTTCAATGTTTGGATTGCGTGACAATTTATAACGATGACGAAACCTGTGTTCCCTTAGTGTTAGCTGCGAAGGGAAAAAAACTATGAGCTTAAACAGAAGGCGTTTTCTGACCATATCAGCGGGCTTAGGGCTGGGCGCTATTGCAAGTACCCATTATATTATGGCCAGGCCAGCTGTGGAGTGGCAAGGCAAATTGATGGGAGCAGAAACTAGCATTACCATTCATGGGAATAATGAGATGGCCAATGCTGCGTTAAAGGCTGCACTTGAAGAAGTTGCCCGGCTAGAGAAAAGTTTTTCCATCTATAACAGCAATTCAGAATTATCCCGCTTAAATGCCCTCGGGGGCAATAAGGTCAGTGATATATTTATGCAGCTGATTCAACAAATAGATGATATTCACCAGTTAAGTAAGGGGTTATTTGATCCCACGGTGCAACCTTTATTTGCGGGTGAAAGCCAATACAATATTGGATGGCAATACGTAATGCAGCAGGGCAATAGTATTGCCTTTGCAAAGCCCAATATGGCAATGACTTTCAATGGCATTGCACAAGGATTTATCACTGATAGGGTGAGTGATATTTTAAAGGTTCATGGACTTGATAATGTGCTGGTTAATATGGGCGAATATAGTGCTGGAGATAGAGCTTTTAAAATAGGCATTGCCAACAAAAGTGAACGGATCATTAAAGAAGTAGATTTAAAGAATAATGCTATTGCCACCTCATCGCCAGAGGGATTGATGATTAATAATAAGCAAAGTCATATTATCTCGCCAAATCTAAAAAGCGAACCAAAACAATGGCGCACTCTTTCGGTTGTTGCTAAAAATGCAACACTGGCTGATGGATTTTCAACGGCTCTAAGTCTTACAAATAATACCAAGTTGGCAGAGCAGCTTCTAGCTACAGGACATCTAGAGCGCGTAATATTTGAAGATTATAGGGGTAGAGTTATTACCATCTAGAGCGAGCCACATAACAATAGATTCATAAGCGCGCTCTATGTATTTGCTTTCGCATATCATCATTCCCAAAACCGACACCCACTTTTGGGTAACATCAATAATGGTCACCATTTAGGCGGCGTATAGGTTAAACCATGATTTGTAAAAATTTGCTTCATACGGCCATCCTCGACGGCGGCGCGAATGGCATCATCTACTGCATAGCTTAAAGGGCGCCAGCTATAACGCACTGCAACACCTAATGTCCATTTGCCCAAGGCAAGACCCGGCATAGGCGGGGTGTGAACAGCCAATCCATCAGTTAGACCAAATTCCAATTGAGCAAGAGGCCCCATGACGGCCATAACTTCGCCTTTTGCAAGGCCTTCCATAGCTTCAATTGTAGAACCATAGCGTGTCATTTTTGGAATAACTCTACCATTGGCAATGCCCGAAAGGTAAAAATCCGCGAGGGAATCGTTTTCTACACCAACCGTATCATATTGAAAAAAAGCAGGTAATGGTGGTTCATCATCTTCATATTCACTTTTACGATAGGCAATAGCCAATTGCTCATTATAATATTGACCATTTAGAACCACTTGTTCGTTGCGACAACCCAATTCATGATTATAAGGCACATGCAGCATCACGTTGGAAATAGAACCGCCAATTAAGCGACCTTTCCAAATGTTAAAACGTAAATCTGCATCTACATTTTCACCAGCTGCAGTGACATAAAATTTAGCCGCAACGCCCAAGTCTTTAGCTATTAATTGGCCTAAATCAATATCAATACCTTGAAGTTTACCATCTTTTTTAAAAGAATAGGGGGCAAAATTTTCATAGACAGCAAACTGTATCCAGCCACGTTCGATAATTTCGTCAAGACTTTTGCCAACAATTTGGCGGGAAGTATTTTGAGGTTTTTTATTCACCCCAAGACCTGATTTTATATTTTCGCAATTACGCGCTAAGGCAAAGGTAGACGCAAAACCAGAAAAGCTGGTGCCCATGATGAGCACCAGCAAAATTTTTAAAACTATATTGATCATATTATTGAGCAACAGATAATCCAATATGTAAAGCATTTACCGCTTTATGAACGCTACCTTCTGATCCGTCTAAGAAATTAGCAGCACGAGATGCTGGAGAATCAGCCAATGGCGCACCAGAAGCAGTTTCTATTTTAGCGCTAATTTCATTTAACTCAACAATAATGCCTTTAATTTCTGGAGCAGAATCTTTACCTTCCATACCTTCAAGCTTATGTAGAATTTCTTTCAACTTAGACGCTGCCTCAGCAAGCGCATCCTCATCTGGGCGGGTTTCAAGATAAGTTCGGATAGCCCAAGCAGCTTCTTGACCTAAAAGCTCACCAAATGCTGGCATTTTTGTAATGCCATTTTGAGTTACGCCAACCGTGAAGCGTTCAATATACCATTCATCGCCCGATTCATCAGCTTCTAATAAACGCAAATCAGGTGCTAGGCCACCAGATACAGCTTCTAAACCGTGGCAACGTGCACAGTTTTGGTTATAACCAGAAGCTCCAATTTCAACAGCTTTTGCCCAATACTCTCCCTTTGGGTCACGCCATGGGTTTTCTGTTAACCATTCATCGCCCTCAATTTTTGGCAAACCCTCAGTGTTAACAGCTTGTGGTGCAACATCGCCATGAGCCGATACCTCAGATGGCTGTGTAAAAACAAGTGCAGCAGCTCCTAAAGTTAGAGCGCATAAAGTGTATTTAATTATATTCATAGAATTCCTCGTATGTTTTTGTAGCGAAATTACTGAATAGCGTCCTAGCCAACAACTGTACTTAAGGACAAGTGTATTGTAGTTGATTGATTTGAGCAGCCTTGTATGATCATTTTGAGGCAAATAAAACAATTCATTTTAGGGAGTAACTATGCAATTTAAAAAACTATTTTCATTTATTACTGTTGCATTTTTATTCACATTGCTAGGCAAAACTATAGTTTTTGCTGAAATAAATATTACTGTGGGTTATCTAGAAAGAATGATCCCACCGCCACCAATTTTATCGAATCTTGAAGAAATTCCTGAAAATTTGGGTATTGCAGGTGTTGAATTGGGTTTAAAAGACAATAATACAACTGGCAAATTCCTCAAACATGATTATTCGGTTGAGAGTCGTATTATAGATGAAAAAGATGATTTTATTGCTGCTGCCAAAGCGCTTTTAGAGGTATCAAATTTTTTGATTATAAAAGCACCCATTAAGGATCAATTGGCTTTGGCTGATTTGCCTGAAGCCGAAGGCGCTTTGATATTTAATGCCTCAGAAAAAGATATTGTACTCCGTGATTATGAGTGCCGAGGAAATCTATTACATACCATACCATCTTATGCTATGTTAGCCGATGCATTGGCACAATTTGCCGTGAAAAAGCGTTGGAAAAATTGGGTGCTGATTGATGGTGAATTTAAAAAAGACAAGGCTTATGCAACAGCTCTTGAACAATCAGCTAAGAAATTCAGAATAGACATCAAAGCGCGCAAAACTTGGATGTTTAATGCCGATATGCGCAGAAATGCAGCGCAAGAAGTTCCTTTGTTTACACAAGATTTTCCAGACCATGATTTAATTGTGGTGGCAGATGAAAACCATGATTTTGGCCGTTATGTTATTTATAATACCTGGCTCCCACGCCCAATAGCTGGTAGTGAGGGCATATCACCTGTAACATGGAGTGCAGCAGTTGAGCAATTTGGCGCAGTGCAGTTGCAAAATAGGTTTAAAAAAATGCATAGCCGTACCATGGGTTCTATAGATTATGCAGCATGGGCAGCCATTCGAACCATTGGTGAGGCAGTTACACGCACTAACAGCAATGATTTTAGTAAAATAAGATCTTATATCCTATCGGATGATTTTGAATTGGCTGGCTTTAAGGGGCGCAAACTATCTTATCGCAAATGGAACGGCCAATTACGCCAACCAATCCCATTAACCCATCCACGTGCGGTTGTTGCAACAGCCCCATTGGAAGGGTTTTTGCATAAACGTAATGAAATGGACAGTTTAGGACTGGATAAACCACAAACAAAATGCGAGGCATTTAACCAATGAGAAGAAATTTAAGAGCCCTTATTAGCGCATTGCTTTTAACCACAGCACTCACCACTGCATCCTATGCAGGGGAGATCTGGGTTTCTAACGAAAAAGACAATACCATTAGCGTGATTGATGATACTTCATTTAAAGTCACCCGTACGCTTGAAGTGGGCGAGCGGCCTCGTGGCATCACTTTTTCTAATGATCACTCTGTTGTTTATCTTTGTGCATCAGACAGTGACACTGTACAGGTGATTGATCCTGATACAGGCAAAATTTTATATGACTTGCCATCGGGTGAAGATCCTGAACAATTTATCCTACATCCAGATAACAAGCACCTTTATATTGCCAATGAAGATGATGCCATTACGACTGTTGTAGATGTGGAAAGTCGCAAAGTGATTGCACAAATTGATGTGGGTATTGAGCCTGAAGGCATGGCAGCATCGCCCGATGGTAAATATGTTATTACCACATCTGAAACCACCAATATGGCGCATTGGATCGATACAAAAACTCAAGAGATTATTGCCAATACTCTTGTGGATCAACGCCCACGCCATGCTGAATTTACCCAAGATGGTAGCGAACTATGGGTGAGCGCGGAAATTGGTGGGACTATTTCTGTTTTTAACGTGGAAGATCAAACTGAGAAGGCTAAAATTAATTTTGAAATTAAAGGCATACATCCTGATCGCATTCAACCTGTTGGCTTTGAAATGACCAAAGATGGTAAGTATGTTTTTGTGGCGCTTGGGCCTGCAAATCATATTGCAGTGGTTAATCGTGCGACCTATGA
This sequence comes from uncultured Alphaproteobacteria bacterium, assembly GCA_929200335.1. GTDB lineage: Bacteria > Pseudomonadota > Alphaproteobacteria > Rhizobiales > Rhizobiaceae > CAKMZG01. Next base: position 6,122 of record CAKMZG010000050.1, read on the forward strand.
GGTAGAAAAATATCTACTCGTTGGACGTAGGGTTTGGCACATGGCTTTTAATGGTGATGAGAGCTTGCTCTTTACGACCAATGGTATTTCAGGTGATGTCACTGTGATTGATGTTGCAAAACTTGAACCTATCAAAACCATTAAAGTGGGAAGATTTCCTTGGGGTGCCGCGTGGAGGCCTACTAATTAATAATATGGTGCCGTAGGGCAATAAACCGGATAATGCAATTAAAATTAAATGAGGAACACAATGAAATTAATTTGCATACTACTCGTATTTTTTATGACTTTTACATTACCAGCATTTGCAGATGACGACGATATGAAATTTGGTCAAGCAGGGTTATTGTCTAAGAAAAACCGTGCGGATATTCCTGAATTGAAATTATCAGCGGGTGAGCCCTTGCTTGAAGGTGGTAAAATAGAATTAAAATCTGGCACCTATTATGAATTAGAGATTGAGGCTGATGGTTCACAAGAACTGGCTTTAATTGGCTCTGATTTTTTTCGCGCCATTTGGATTGATGAAATTGTAATTGAGGGCATTGAAATTCGCCCACTCGGCATTGATAGTTTAGAGTTTGACGAAGCGGGTAAAGCTGAGATAAGCTTTATCGCAATTAAACCTGGCACCTATAATTTGCAGGTTCCTGGTAGTGATTTACAAAAGGTGGAGATTACCATCGAGTGAGTGAGCTCAATCAAATAAACACATCCGAATTTAGGCTAACTGTTGAACAGTTGGCCTATTCTTATGGGCAAAAGCAGGCATTAAAAGGCATTTCATTTCAAATAGAAGCTGGTAAATTTTGCGCTTTACTAGGCCCTAATGGTGCTGGAAAATCTACATTATTTTCACTTCTCACTCGATTATTAATTCCTCCCCAAGGTAAGATTAATTTAGCTGGATATAATTTGGAAAAAAACCCACGAAAAGCACTCTCAAAACTTGGTGTTGTGTTTCAACAGCCAACCCTTGATCTTGATCTCACTGTTTTGCAGAATTTAAAATATTTTGCCTCTCTTCATGGTTTGCACGGGAAAACCGCACGCCTTGCTATTGAGGAAGCATTAGAGCGTCTGAATATGCTGGAACGCGCTAAAGAGAAAGTGCGTGCCTTAAATGGTGGTCATAGAAGACGTATGGAAATTGCCCGCGCGCTTATTCATAAACCGCAAGTTTTATTATTGGATGAACCAACCGTTGGTTTGGATGCTGCCAGTCGCAAGGCTATTACAGATCATGTGCATGATTTAGCTGCGAGAGATAGTTTAACCGTGCTTTGGGCAACCCATCTTGTGGATGAGGTGTGGTCGGATGACCGCCTGATCATCTTGCACCAAGGCGAGATTATTCGTGATGGCATATGCAGTGATGTAACGGGGCAAAAAACACTGGCTGCAACTTTTCAAACGCTCACCCAAAGCGAGGCGGCATGATTGAAATGTTTGTGGCGCTTTATGGTATAATTTATCGCGAAGGCTTGCGGTTTATTTATCAGCGCGGACGCTTTTTTTCAGCGCTTGTTCGCCCCTTAGTTTGGCTCATTGTCTTTGCCGCAGGCTTTCGTGGGGCGCTTGGTTTTTCAATTGAACCACCTTATGAGACCTATATCACCTATGAGGTTTATATCATTCCCGGCCTTTGTGGCATGGTACAATTGTTTAATGGAATGCAATCCTCTCTCAGTCTAGTTTATGATAGAGAAATGGGGTCGATGAGGTTGCTCTTGACCAGCCCAATGCCCAGATGGTGGCTTTTGTTTTCGAAACTTTGCGGCGGCACCATTATATCTATTATCCAAGTTTATGCTTTTTTAGCAGTGGCTGCCATTTTTGGCATTCATTTTTCTGCTTTTGGTTATATAGCCATATTGCCAGCACTTATGGTGAGCGGTTTAATGTTGGGGGCATTGGGGTTAGTCTTATCTTCTACCATAAAGCAGTTGGAGAATTTTGCAGGGGTGATGAATTTTGTCATTTTTCCTATGTTCTTCATGTCAACAGCACTTTATCCGCTTTGGAAAATGGCAGAAGCATCGCCAATCTTGCGCTACATCTGCGCCTATAATCCATTTTCTCAAGCCATTGAGTTGATACGTTTTGCTCTCTATGGAGAGTTTAATGGAATTGCTTTTTTATGGGTTGTAGGTGCTATGATTATATTTATGGCGGGAGCATTATGGGGCTATAACCCAAGCAAATCGGCTGGTGCAAAGCGGTAAATTGAAATTTTTATTAAATATTGATAGTATAAGCAATTATTAGGAGTTTTCTCATGAGATGGTTTATTTTATTCTTAGCGCTTATGACGACTTCTTTTGTCCATGCTGAAATGGCAGTGCTGGGTGAGGTGGAGGATGAACAAGGCACACTTAATCCTTCTGAAATGACTCTATCAAAATCTTTACAAAAAACTTCACGTGGTGAGGTAAATATGGTGATCTGTTCGCAAGGCTACATGATGACAAAGTCCGGCAATCATGATGCTGCACGTGTTTTGTTTGAAGAATGTGCCAAACAAGGTTGGACAGGAACCATGACCTGGATGTCCTATATGGATACTAATGGATTTGGCTCAAAAGAAAATCCAGAAGCAGCTGCGGAATGGGATAGAAAAGCAGCAGAGGCAGGGGACATCATTGGGAAATTTAATTATGGCCTTAATCTTTTGCGCGGACATGGGGTTGAGCAGAATTTGGATTTGGGTAAACATTATATTGATGAGGCAGCTAAGGGTGGTTTTAAGGATGCAATAAGATTAAAGAATTCTGACTATGACCCCAATGAAGTTACTCCCGATGCTGACAATTGGCGCTATGAAAAACGCGTATTTTAATCTTTAACTAATTGAGCTGGCCGGCCAGCTAATTTTAAAATACGGTCAGCTAAAAAATTAGCTTCAAGCTTTGAATGAGTAACAAAAAGGGTTGTCATATTTTTTGTTGAAATTAGCGTTTTTGTTAATTGTAGCATTTCCTGCCCATCAAAATTCCAATTGCAATACCAATGCTCATGGCAATAATGAAAGAAAAAATAACCCGCAGCAATGTCGCGCTTAGGTGCTTGAGCAGTTAGCCATTATTTAGTTCTTTGATAAATACGTTAAAAACATCAATGGGTGTTGGCAAAACCTGAGGATCATTGCAGACTATGGCCGCATGAGGAAATATGACAAATAATTCTACTTAAAAAGTGGAGAAAAAAATGGGCTCAGGTCACCTCCAAGATGACGTAGGTTTAAGTGATTACACGGTAAATTAAAGCCTCCTTTAACACAACCGCCATGCTATATCTAAGCGCATTTTTTCTATGTACATTAGTACAGGTGTACCAAGGTACAAGTGATGGTTATTCTACTTTGGTCTATTGTTTGAGATGTGATGCGCTTATGTGGGTAGAATCTGTTTTGCACCTGCTCTAGCAGTACGCACAAAGCAAAATAACGAACGTGCATGAAATGCGGATTACAACAATCTATGATTCTGGAGGAATTTTTATGAAAAAACTATTAGTTGCTGGTTTTGCAGCCCTTTTGGCTTCATCAACAGCTATGGCGGAAGTATCACAAGAGGCTATTGGCAAAGATGCTACTATAACCAATGAAGTTGTTACCAATGGTATGGGGCAAAGTTTACAGCGCTTTTCACCTTTGAAACAAATTAACAAAGATACTGTTAAAAAACTCGTTCCTGCTTGGGTTTTTTCCATGGGTGGAGAAAAACAACGCGGTAATGAAGCACAACCTATCATTCATGATGGCGTTATGTATGTAACAGGTTCTTATTCTCGTGCTTATGCTATTGATGTTAAAACTGGTGAAGAAATTTGGCAATATGATGCACGTCTACCAGAAGGCATTTTGCCTTGTTGTGATGTTGTTAACCGTGGTGGTGCACTTTATAATGATAAGTTTTATTTTGGCACTTTGGATGCTCGCATTATCGCGCTAGACGCCAAAACAGGTAAAGTAGTTTGGAATAAGAAAATTGCTAACTACAAAGCTGGCTATTCTTATACAGCTGCGCCTTTGATCGTTAAAGGCATGGTTATCACTGGTAATTCTGGCGGTGAATTTGGTATCGTTGGTGAAGTTCAAGCGCGTGATGCTGAAACTGGTGAAATGGTTTGGACACGTCCAGTGATTGAAGGTCACATGGGCACCTATAAAGGTAAAGAATCAACCATGACTGGTACGCTTAATGCTACTTGGCCTGGTGATCTTTGGAAAACAGGTGGCGGTGCTACTTGGCTTGGTGGTTCATATGACGCTGAGACAGATACACTTGTGTTTGGTGCTGGTAACCCTGCGCCATGGAATAGCTGGTTGCGTAATGCTGGCACACCAACAGAAGGTAACAAAGGTGACAACCTTTATGCAGCTTCTCGTATAGCTATTAATCCAGACAATGGTGAAATTAAATGGCACTATCAAACAACACCTCGCGAAGGTTGGGACTTTGATGGCGTGAACGAAGTGGTTGCTTATACAGACCGTGAAGGCAATAAACGCTGGGCTACTGCTGACCGTAATGGTTTCTTCTATGTTCTTAACCGTGAAGATGGTAAATTTATAAATGCTTACCCATTTGTGAAAAACATTTCATGGGCAAAGGGCATTGGTAAAGATGGTCGCCCAATTTATAATGAAGACAACCGCCCAGGTGATCCTTCAAAATCTGCTGATGGTAAAAAAGGTGAAACAATTTTTGCAATTCCGTCATTCTTAGGTGGTAAAAACTGGATGCCAATGGCTTTCAGTCAAAACACTGGTAACTTCTACGTACCATCAAACGAGTGGGGCATGGATATCTGGAATGAGCCTGTAACTTATAAAAAAGGCGCAGCATACCTAGGTTCTGGCTTTACAATTAAACCATTATTTGAAGACTATATTGGTTCTCTTAAAGCTATTGATCCAGATACTGGTGAAGTTAAATGGGAATATAAAAACAACGCACCACTATGGGCTGGTGTTATGACAACTGCTGGTGGACTTGTATTCACTGGTACGCCTGAAGGTCTGTTTAAAGCATTTGACGATGAAACAGGTGAAGAACTTTGGTCATTCCAAACTGGTTCAGGTATCGTTGGTCAACCGGTTACTTGGGAAATGGACGGCGAGCAATACATCGCAGTTACTTCTGGTTGGGGCGGCGCTGTTCCATTATGGGGTGGTGAAGTTGCTAAAAAAGTTAACTACCTAAACCAAGGTGGTTCAGTTTGGGTGTTTAAACTTTCTAAATAATCCAATTTTATATATTTTTAAGACCCCGCTTTGAGAAATTGAGGCGGGGTTTTTATTTTACAATTGCCATTGATTTATTATGACAGTATTTTAAACTTATTATTATAACTAATTAAAATGAATTGATTATAGGGGAGTATTGATCATATGAGCAAAATTGACACCAATTCCAATTCTGATGTTTCAGAAATTCGCCGAATGTTTGAAAATGGCGAATACCCTTATAAAGACAAAATAAAAAAAGGTGAATATGAAGCCAAAAAAGCCCAGCTTCAGATTGAACTTTTGAAGGCTCAAGATTGGGTTAAAAATACGTCTCAAAAAATTATTTTACTATTTGAAGGCCGTGATGCAGCAGGTAAGGGGGGCGCTATTAAACGCTTCATGGAGCATATGAACCCTCGTGGTGCGAAGGTTGTAGCATTGGAAAAACCAACAGATCGCGAGCGCAGTCAATGGTTTTTCCAGCGTTACATTCAACATCTGCCAGCAGGTGGCGAAATGGTATTGTTTGACCGCTCTTGGTATAATCGGGCAGGCGTTGAGCGGGTAATGAATTTTTGTACACCCAATGAATATCTTGAATTTATGCGAGAAGCACCTGAGCTTGAACGCATGATGGTGCGCTCTGGTATAATTTTGCATAAATATTGGTTTTCAGTAACCCAGGACGAGCAAAAATTAAGATTTTCATCTCGCGAAAAAGAACCATTGAAGCAATGGAAACTCTCGCCTATTGACCGAGAGTCTATGGATAAATGGGAAGACTATACAGAAGCCAAAGAGGCTATGTTCTTTTATACAGACACGGCAGATGCACCTTGGACAATTATTAAATCTAATGATAAAAAGCGCGCGCGTTTAAATTGCATGTTGCATTTTTTAAATTCAATTCCTTATCCTGATAAGGATGAAAGCGTGGTAATTCCACCCGATCCATTGATTGTGGGTTCAAGCAATGATGTGATAGGACGCAGTGACAGTATTATGAAGAAGGCATCGCCACCAAATTCTAAAAATTAGTGTGTGTGGCGTTTAAGTGAATTCACATAAACGCTACAGGCTTAAGTATTTTGGTGATGTAAATAAAAAGGCCAGATCAATGATCTGGCCTTTCTCAATTTTTATTTGATATAATGTTTTATGCAATGAGATCAAAGCGATCTGCATTCATGACTTTATTCCAAGCAGCAATAAAGTCACTGACAAATTTATCCTGGTTATCGCTTTGAGCATAAACCTCAGCCAAAGCGCGTAACTCAGAATTTGAACCAAATACCAAATCAACGCGTGAGCCTGTACGAACAACTTCGCCAGTTTTACGATCTTTAGCTTCATATGAATTGCTGCCAGTTGCTGACCATTCCACATTCATATCAAGAAGAGTTGCAAACCATTCATTTGAAAGCTTGCTGCCGTCGCTCCAAATACCATGATTACTTGCACTAATGCCCATTGAGCGTAGACCACCAACCAATACTGTCATTTCAGCAGGTGTTAGGCCAAGCAATTGCGCCTTATCAAGTAACATTTCTTCTGGTGCAATTGTAAAGTCTGTTTTTTGATAATTGCGGAAACCATCGGCAACAGGCTCAAGCACTTCAAAACTTTCTGCATCAGTTTGTTCTTGCGAAGCATCGCCACGGCCAGCCGTAAACTCAACTGTTTTGCCACTTGCCATTTCAACTCCAACATTACCAGCAAGCACAATAACATCTGCAATGCTAGCGCCGTTATCTGCGGCAATGCCCTCTAAGATGCCAAGCACTTTTGCCAGTTGTTCAGGCTTATTAGCAGCCCAGTTCTTTTGTGGCTCTAAGCGAATGCGCGCGCCATTGGCACCGCCACGCATGTCTGATCCACGATAAGTAGAGGCTTGAGCCCAAGCAGTTTCAACTAATTCTTGCATAGATAGACCTGATGCTTTGATGGCAGTTTTCACCGCATCAACATTATAATCAGATGAACCTGCTGGTATTGGATCTTGCCAAATTAAATCTTCGCTTGGTACTTCAGGACCCATATAGCGTGCTTTTGGTCCCATATCACGGTGAAGCAATTTAAACCAAGCTTTAGCAAATGCATCAGCAAATTCTTCAGGATTTTTATGAAAACGCTCAGAAATTGCACGATACTTATCATCTTTGATCATGGCCATATCAGCTGTGGTCATCATTAATTTAACTTCGCCATTGCCATCAACTTGAGGAGCTTTAGCTGCATCAGCTTCAACAGGTTCCCAAATGTTAGCTCCAGCAGGGCTTTTTGTTAACTGCCAATCATAACCAAATAAAGCGTCAAAATAACCATTATCCCACTGTGTTGGATTAGCTGTCCAAGGCCCTTCGATGCCTGATGTTGTTGTATCAACACCTTTTCCTGTGCCATGGCTATTTTTCCAGCCTAAACCCATTTCTTCAATAGGTGCGCCTTCTGGCTCAGCGCCCACTTTTTCGGGATCACCTGCGCCATGAGCCTTACCAAAGGTATGGCCACCAGCAACAAGGGCAACAGTTTCTTCATCATCCATGCCCATTCGGCCAAAGGTTTCTCGTATATCAACTCCAGATAATACTGGGTCAGGATTTCCATCAGGCCCTTCTGGGTTCACATAAATCAAGCCCATTTGCACAGCAGCTAGTGGGTTTTCCAAAGAATCTCTTGTGTCTTTATAGCGTTTATTGGTTAACCATTCTGTCTCAACACCCCAATAAATATCTTCTTCTGGGTGCCAAATGTCTTCACGACCACCGCCATAGCCATAGGTTTTTCCACCCATGGATTCAATAGCCACATTACCTGTTAAAATGAGCAAATCTGCCCAAGAGATTTTATTGCCGTATTTTTGTTTAATTGGCCAAAGTAGACGACGGGCTTTATCCAAATTGCCATTATCAGGCCATGAATTAAGTGGTGCAAAACGTTGAGCGCCTGTGCCACCACCCCCACGGCCGTCACCTGTGCGGTATGTACCAGCGGCATGCCATGTCATGCGAATAAAGAAAGGACCATAGTGACCATAATCTGCTGGCCACCAATCTTGGCTATCCGTCATGAGATCATGTAGATCTTTTTTCAATGCTTGAAAATCTAACTCGCTAAAAGCTTTGCGATAATCAAAATCTTCGCCCATTGGGTTTGATTTTTTATCATGCTGACGCAAAATGTTTAGATTAAGCTGATTTGGCCACCAATCTTGATTTGCAGTACCCTTATTGGCTGATGTTGATGCACCGTGCATCACTGGGCATTTACCTTCGCTCATGAAATTCCTCTTTATAAGTTCATGGTTAACTAGAATTATTCTAAAA